>JAAXIR010000178.1:2022-4129 GCA_012270265.1 Candidatus Poseidoniales archaeon | reverse complement strand
ATCAAGTCGGTGCTCTGTCCAGTCACAATTTGCACTACCACAGATACAACCAGCCTTGAACCACTCAGGATTGTCCTCGTAGTATGTGTGCTGCTCATGGACGTGGTTAACAACAAAGTCCATCATGACACGAATGTCATGGTCATGAGCTGCTTCGACCAATGCATGAAGTTCCTCTGCAGTTCCCAACTTCGGTTCAATACCTCGAGGCTCTGTTGGCCAATAACCGTGGAAAGCAGAAACGTCGTGTACACCATCTGCCGCTTTACCCGTTCCATTGGCTGCTGTGTTGAATGGTGAGAGCCAAAGCGCTCCCACGCCTAAGTCATCAAAATAACCGGATTCAATCATTTGCGTTACTCCTGCAAAGTCACCGCCCTGCCAATCTGCTCCCTGCGCAGCACCGACCATGGGCTCATCGTTCGAGGTATTTCCATTCACGAAACGGTCGGTCATGACCATGTAGATGAGAGCATCTTGCCACTCGAAATCAGCAGCAGGTCCTGTCCAGAACGGAACGAGTAAGTCGTAGGCAGGATTTCCATCAACATCAAATCCATCGATCTTCAGCGAATGTTTCCCATCTTCAAACCCACTAACATCGTAGGTCCAAGTGCCTTGTTGGGCATCCCAAACGGCTCCGGTTATTGCATAAGGTGTACCACTGAAGGCTGCTCCTGATGAACCAGGATGATACGTGACAACCAGAGACTGAGCAACAAGTTCAGCACTGAAGTGGGGACGGGTATGATCTCGTACACGGACAAGAGAATTCTCGATATCGCCACAATACGAACGTTCAGGATTCATTGGATCGAAGATGTATTGCCCATCAACAATGAACTTGTAACAATACAATCCTTCCTGAAGATCGACTTCAGCGCTCCAAATGCCATTTTGTTCCGTCATCGGAACAGGCTCGCTCCAGTTCCACTCACCAACAACGGATACCTCAGTTGCAAAGCCCTTGAACGAAAACGATGTCATTGGTGACGCCGTATGGGATGATGCGCGAACGTCGTTTGATGAAAGTGGAGAAAAGACGACGAGAATCATTATCAAAATCAAGCCTCGAGCAATTAATTTCATTCCTGGACCCCCGTTTGCTGAGGTTGCTTAAACAACGAATTCGCTGTGTCAACCAAATCATCGATGTGCTTGCATAGGAAAGAGCGTACAAACTCATTCGCAGGATTGTGGTAAGCATCCAGTGGTGCACAATGCTGTTGCAGTTCACCTTTGTCAAGAATCGCAATTCGATCTGCAAGCGTCATCGCTTCGATTTGATCGTGTGTGACGTAAATGGTCGTCGTTCCAAGTTCATCGTGCAAACGCCGAATCTCATTCCTCCTTTGATGTCGCAATTCTGCAGCGAGATTTGAAAGAGGCTCGTCCATCAGTAGAACCTTTGGTCTTCGAACTAGAGCTCTTCCAAGTGCAACACGTTGTCGTTGGCCACCGCTCAACTCCTTTGGTTTCTTGTCGAGATGACCGTCCAGTTCCAACAATTGGGCGATTTCTTTGACACGGTTCGAAATCTCCTCTGCCTCCAGTTTCTCAGTTCCCTTCATCATCCTCAGACCGAATGAGAGGTTGTCACGAATGGACATGTGTGGATACAGTGCATACGATTGGAACACCATGCCAAGACCACGTGCTCCAGCAGGAAGATGATTCACCTTCATGCCGTCGATCCGGATGTCGCCTTCTGTGACGTCCTCAAGGCCAGCAAGCATCCGTAGAGTTGTTGACTTTCCGCATCCAGACGGGCCAAGAAGAACCAAGAACTCCTTGTCTTTGATGTCCAACGACAAGCCCTTCACTGCTTGAAACCCATCATCGTATTGTTTGTTCACGTTCTCAAATTCTACGCTTACCATATGCTCACCCTTTGACGCCACCTGCCGATAATCCATCGATCAAGAATTTCTGGAAGAAAAGGAACAACAGCGCAACTGGTAGGCTCACGAGCAAACTGGCTGCAGCAAAATCACCCCATGCTTGCCCTGTTGAGGAAATAGGCGAAGCCAATCCAACAGGATGGGTGTACATGTCGGTTGAAGTGTGGGCGGTGATCGATAGCAAGACGTCGTGCGCTGGGGCTAGG
>JAAXIR010000178.1:0-2012 GCA_012270265.1 Candidatus Poseidoniales archaeon | reverse complement strand
GATATTCCCGCTATGCTTTCGCTGTTGAGGAAAGAAGCGATCCCAATCCTAACGGAAGCGAATACATGTCGTTCGAAGTGTTGAACGTCAAGGCAAGCAAGAACTCGTTCCATGCCGCCAGGAAACTGAACAATGCTGTCACGGCAATGGCTGGCGTCGACAATGGTAAGACAACTTTTGTGAACACCTGGAATTGATTGCATCCGTCGAGTGCAGCAGCCTCCTCAAGCTCCCGAGGGATGGTATCAAAGAATCCTTTCAGCATCCATACGCATAGCGGTAAAGCGGTTACACAATAGGCCAGAATGAGACCCAAGTGTGAGTTCAGAAGTCCGAGCGTCTTCATGACCAAGAAGTACGGAACGAGAATAATAATTCCAGGGAACATTTGCACCAACAGGAACGAAAACATCGAAACATCGCGCCCGGTGAATTTGTAGCGACTGAACGCATAACCAGCAGGTATCGCAATGAACAGACCGAGAAGGGCTGTCCCAATACTCACGATGAGCGAATTTGTCAACCATGTCCAGAACGAATCTCCATTGAGAATTTTTGAGAAATGTTCTGTTGTGAATGAATCACCAATCTGACCACCGAGCGCATTGCCTTCAGAGAAGGCAATATCAATGATCCAGATCAATGGAATCACAGTGATAGCAACGAAATGAAGCAACGTGATGTGGGTTGAAGTTGCATGGAATTTCTTGGACAATGCAGCATTTCGCATCAAGCCGTATTCAATCGCTGAATCGGACAGTTTCCTCGATGTCCAAACCGTCACAGGTCGCCCTGATAGCCAGAACAGCGTCAAGCCAGATGGAATCAGGCTCCAGCAGTGAATCCAGATGTTGAACACGGTCAATTCAGTTCGCAAGAGACGATATACGGCAATTCCGAGAAGAACGGCGCTCAAGACGAGACTGAGATTTCTACGAACATGATCGTTGACGTTCGGAAGCGATGCTCGAAGTGCCGCAAAAAGAAGACATGATACGATTCCAAGGAGAAGTAAATCCGATTCAGCCCGAAGATAATCGACAGTCAGAAGCAGTACATTGACAAGGAAGGCTGCGACAAGCCATCGTCTCAACATCACGATTTCCATTGGCACATACCACCAACGCATATCGGTCGAATCCATCATGCTACCGCCTCCGTTGCATTGGTTTGCTTCATGTATCGCCAAGAGAATGCGAACAGCATCAGGAAGATGATGACCGACCATGCGGCAGCCACACCATATGCTCCTTCTCGGAAGGCGACATCGTAGACATACGTAATCAGAATGTCCGTTTGACCGGGTTGTCCAAAGTACAGATTAGGACCTCCATCGGTCATCAGATAAATCACGTTGAACATGTTGAACGTCCAAATGAATCCGAGAAGTGTAAGCGGCATCAATGCACTTCGCAAGTTGGGTTACGTGAGCTGTCGAAACGCCGCCCACCCAACTACGCCATCCAATTCAGCTGCTTCGTACATATCCTTTGGAATGGATTGCAATGCACCACTAATGGACATCATCATGAACGGAACACCCAGCCAAATGTTGACGAGAATAACGATGATCTGCGCTCCAGTGGGATCCGATAGGAAATCGATGTTGGTACCGAGCAAGTCGTTCACAAATCCATCTGGTTGGAACATGCCCCTCCATACAAGAACGGAGATGTACGACGGAACAGCCCAAGGAAGCAGCAAGAGTGTTCGATATGCAACCTTTCCATAAATGCGACTTCGGTGGAGCATGTTGGCAAGGAACAACCCAATTCCGATGTGTGCTGAGACGTTCACAACAGTCCAAACAAGTGTAAACAACGTGACGCGGAGGAATCCTTCAGCGGAAAATACCTCAAAGAAATTGTCGAGGCCAATGAACGATTGATCACCAAGTTGGGTTTGATTCGCATCGGTAAAGGCGAGCCAGAAACCGTACAACACAGGATAAAAGGTCAAGATTGACAAGGCCAGGAGATCATGTGCGACATAGAAATGAGCGTGTTTTTATT
>JAAXIR010000124.1 GCA_012270265.1 Candidatus Poseidoniales archaeon | reverse complement strand
TCACCACATTACTCATATTAAAACTAATATAAAGAACGATATTTTTTTATTCTAGAGAGTGTGATAACAATTTTTGTGATTGACACACCACCTCCTTACCCATCAGGAACGTGGCACATTGGCGCCGTTGCTCAATATTCGATGATCGATGTTCTTGCTCGTTCTCAACGATTACTTGGAAAGGAAGTGTACTTCCCTTGGGGTGTAGACCGTAACGGAATCAACATTGAATTCACCGTCGAAAAGAACACGAAGCGAAAGATGAAAACGTACGATAGGGAAGAGTTCCTCAATCTATGTCGTGAAACCATCGAAACGTTCACACAAGCTATGCGAAAAACAGCTGCTCGTGTTGGCTTATCGTGCGATTTTGCTGCGGAGTATCTCACCGACGCTCCGGATTACCGTTCGGTAACTCAATCAATTTTCATTGAACTGTTCAAGAAAGGAGACATCGTCGAAGACTTGAGACCCAACATCTACGATCCAGTCGAAGGAACGACCATTGCTGATGCTGAAGTAGAGCGAATCGGTCGAATGACCAAATTGGTTGATGTTCGATGGACGACCGAAGACGGCGAAGGACTCGTCATCTCGACGACTCGACCAGAATTGATTTGTGCTTGTGGAGTCGTCGTTGTCCATCCAGATGACCAGCGTTACCAACACCTTGTCGGTAAGAAAGCCATTCTTCCAATGCCAGTATCTGGGCGTGAGCAATCCGTTGAAATTCAGACACACCCATCAGTAAAGTCCGAATTTGGAAGTGGAATTCTTATGGTTTGTTCCTTCGGTGATCAGAACGACGTCGCAGTCTTCAGAGAACTTGGCCTTGCACCATTCCAAGCGATCGATTTGAACGGATGCATGACCGCAATCTCCGGTCCTCTTGAAGGGTTATCCGTCCTCGATGCTCGTGCAAAAGCCATCGAGATGTTGGAATTAGAAGGCAGCATCGATGCCATTGAAGAGCGACAGCAGGAAGTTCCCGTTTCTGAACGAGGAAAGAATCCAGTCGAGATTATCCTCCTGAAGGAATGGTACGTTCGCCAAACACACATGCAAGACAAGATGCTTGATTTGATCGAACAGATTGAATTCCACCCGCCGCGTAACCGGCAATTCTTGCTGGACTGGATGGACAACATCAGCATCGATTGGCCAATATCACGACGGCGATGGTACCACACTGAAATTCCAATTTGGTACTCCGAAAACGAGGAACACATCATCGTTCCACCAGCTGGAACCTATGTACAGCCGTGGAAGGACGCACCTCCAGAAGGATCCAGAGTGCTGCAGCGAGATACAAGAGAAGATATTGGACTGTATTCAGACCTCAAAGAACAAATGGGACAAATCCGTGGCGAAGAGAAGGTCTTCGATACGTGGATGGATTCTTCCAACTCCAATCTGTTCGTCAGCGGCTACCTCAACCAACCAGAGGTTTTCGAAAAGGCGTTCCCAACGGCTTTACGCCCTCAAGGAAAAGAGATCGTTCGCACTTGGTTGTACTATACTCTACTCAAATCTGCGCTCTTGCTTGAGCAACCAGGTTTCAAGCATGTATGGATCGATGGTTTGGGCATGGACCCTTGGGGCAGAAAGATGTCCAAATCACTCGGAAATGGAATCGATGCCGATAGTGTCCTCGAATGCGGTGCAGGAGGACGAACAGGCTCTTGGAAGGTGCGAGGACCAGATGGTTCGGTCAGTCTCAAAGCAAACAAAATTGGTAGCGAATGTTTCCGACTATGGAAGGCATGTGAAGCTCAAGTTGGAGATGATTTTCACATCAATCCTGAAGAAATTGAATCGAAGTACTTCGGTGTACTCACGAAGATATTCAACGTCGCCCGATTTGCCAGCCAGTTTGATTGTCCAGATGAGGAACCATCTACACCGTATCCAATTGAAGATCGTTGGATTCAATCTGAGTTCGCAACCATGATGGCAAGCGTACAAACGTCTTGGGAAAACCTCGACATTTACACCGCTACTCAGGCTCTCAAGACATTCGGCACAGGGATTTTACCTTCACATTGGCTTGAAATGGCAAAATCTCGGTTGTACGATGGAGATCAACATGCTGCTTGGACCATTCACAATATTCTACGTGACTTCCTCGCTGCATTTAGCCCAGTTTGTCCCTTCTTTTGCCATCACATTTCGATGACGCTCTACGGAACGAGCGCTGTTGATGTTGATTCCTTCCCCAATCTACCAGCAGTCGATGAGGACTTGAATTCCAAAACTTCAGACATTGAATCGTTCAACAGTGAGGTTTGGAAAACGAAGAAAGAAAACGGCTTATCGCTAAATGCTGAGATTGAAGGCATTGTGATTCCAGACAACCTCGCTGGGTTCAGGGACACCCTCACTCGGATGCACAAATTACTCTGATTCATCGACAAAGTCCAGCGTGGTTTGACGGGAGTCCAATTCTTCGAGTTGCCCTAGTCGAAAACCGATAAGACGAATTTTCTCATCTTGGTGTACATTTTCTGCGAACAGTCTGCGGACTTGTCGCAGAAACACATCCGTATCATCCATGGCAACAGGTATTGAACGCCCGTGTGTATGTGTTTCAAAACCAGTGTATCGAATTTTGACTTCCGCAAGACGACCCGCAATTCCTTCAGTTCGAGCCTTTTCCAACACAGACTGCGTCAATTGTTCGAGAAGATCGAGTACATGCTCATGATCACTCTGATCGCTGGAAAATGTTCGCTCCTTACCAATCGAGCGACGAGATCTGAGAGGACTGACGTCGTTGGATGTCAAACCCTCAACCACCCTTAACAACCAAGAAGCAAATCGACGAGATGTCATACGGGCAAGAGCGAGTTCACCCAATTCAACCGCCTCGTCCATGGTTGTCACACCCCACTCTGCCAGAACATTGGCAGTTTTTGGACCAATACCTGGTACTTCTCTTACAGATCGAGCCTCGAAGAACTCTGAAATCTCATCTGGTAGAACTCGATGGAAACCGTTTGGTTTGTTCACTTCGGAGGACATCTTTGCGATGATTCGTGTTGGCCCGATTCCAAACGATGCCGTTAACCCTACCTTCGCATGAATCGATCGTTGCAGTCATCGTGCAAGCGCCATCGCTACATCCCAATCGTGCTTGACAATCTCTGTAACATCGAGATAGGCTTCATCGATGCTTGCCTGTTCAAATTTGTCTGAATCTTGCCTCAGAATCCTCATGACGCGTCGTGAAGCCATCGAATACAGCGATCGAGTACCCCGGATGAAACGAGCAGGACCAAAAGGGTGACCAGGACATCGACGCCATGCTTCAGAAATTGGCATCGCAGACCGAACACCGTATTCTCTTGCAGCATAGTTGCAGGTCGATACAATTCCTCGGCCACGTCCTTGCATCGGATCCGATCCAATGATCAACGGTTCATCCTCAGGAAAGCCATGGTGAAGAATTTCGACCGATGCGAAAAATGCATCGAGGTCGCAATGGATGATGATTCGCTCTTCACGCACACATCGATACACTTGTCGGCAGTGTTTGAAATTCATCCTTCACTTTTCCATTACCCTCTACAAAAACACTGAGGTTTGGTTTCAGTGATTGGCAATACTTGGTGAGACAATGCATCCAGTGGAACGACAACGTAGTGAATTGCGTATCCCTTCGACAGGCATCACCCTGCTCGAGGGACCAGGATACTTTGGAAAAGACGGGCGATTACTCGCTCAACATTGGACGAGCATTCTTCTTTCAAAGGGGCATGCTGTGCATTGGATTGATGGCGGTCATCGATTCGATCCAAGCGGATTTTTTCCATCCATGCGTTCACTCGATTGTCCTATCGAAGACGGTTTACGTCGATTGTACATTGGACGAGGATTCACCTTACATCAACTGCATGCACTGATTCAAAGAGTTCGCCATGAGGTTGCATTAACACAGGCATCGATGATTGTTGTCGATGGTATGCTTGCAATGTTTCTTGATGAACAAATCAAACGATTCGAAGCTCGTTCCATTCTACGCCATTGCATGGCTTCGCTCGAAGACGTGGGCCGAACCTGTCCAATTGTTCTCCTCGATGGAAAGACGATGTCGCCCTTGCCTCTACACCTCAAGCTGACGATGCGGCCTTCTT
>JAAXIR010000149.1 GCA_012270265.1 Candidatus Poseidoniales archaeon | reverse complement strand
TTCACTCACGTTACTTGTAAACTATCGGTCTCGAGTTGTATTTAGGATTGGAAGTTTCTGCCTCCCATATTCACGCGCGATTTCCAGCGCACGCTACTCTCTTACAGTCACGTGGTCATATCAGGTATGGTTACGGGACTTTCACCCTCTCTGGCTGTGCCGTTCCAGGCAACTTCACCTTCTCTGACTTAGACAAAAGACTGCAAACCACATCTCCCTCACTTTCGAGTCGGGATTCGGCTTGTCCTGATCCGTTTTCATTCGCCACTACTCACGGAATCTCTGTTGATTTCATTTCCTCCCCCTACTAAGATGCTTCAATTCGGGGGGTTCCCTATCGCATCGCGATTGTTTCCGAAGAAACAGGAAGTCCCATTCAGCCATCTGCGGATCCAAGACATTCTTGCGTCTCCCCGCAGCTTATCGCAGCTTGTCACGACCTTCATCGGCACTCGAGCCGAGCGATCCCCCAGTTGGGTTGTAGCATCACATGTATGTATTCCACACCATGCGAGTAACCCTTCGGTATCTAAACATGCCAATTCGGCTTCCACAGAAAACCATCTCCCCGAGGGATGATTCTCCTCAGCCCTTCCCCCGACAGCAGTTGCCGAGGTGCTAAGCAACCTTCCGACCTACCTCACGTATATGAAGAAATCGGATGTTGAGTTGGCTTCATACCGCACCATAGAACCCCAAATTGGGTCATAATGATGGTAACTTCAGAAGATTTTGCGAAACCAGTGGCTCTCCTTGTATCGATGCAAGCATTGTTTTTGCTTCCCCATACTGTCCCATTTGGGCCAAAATGGCTGCGTGTAGATTGACAAAGTAGGATTTGGATTTCTCTGTTTCTGGAGCCATTTCAACAAGCCCGAGAGCCTTCTCCTCACGTCCACTGAGGAGAAGTGCCTGAGCTAGATTGTACAGTGGTTCAGGGTGATCGGTGTTGGCACGAACTGCTTCTCTCAGAGAGAGAATAGCTGCTTCAAACTGAGTAGCTGCATTTGATACATCAACAGGATCGGCAGACTCCTGCATCGTCGTAGCGACCTGCAGTAATGCAATTCCATAGTTGTTCATCGCACCAACATCCCCTGGAACACTCGCCAGAACTCGTTGGAAAGAACGCGCAGCGCTGCGCCAATCGCCTTGCCCGATGGAGACAAATCCGCCCTCGACAAGCGCTTTGAGAGATTCATCGTTGGACGCTTGAACGGTCATCGCCCGTGAAGGATGGAGATCGAATGGAGTGAATGTTTTTTCAGCATATTCAACAACTTGTGGCTGAACAAAGGAGTTATCCATTCCATGGTCGACGTGCACAACAGTATCCTCCAAGTCTGAGAAAACAACTTCGATTACATCGTCGTCTTGTGCGAAGAATCCTTCATTAGAGGTTGTATCGAGAGGAATCTCCGGAATTGTCTCAGCAACCTTAGTTTCCGTGATTGGAATAGCTGTGATTCGAACAGGCTCAGGTGTTGAAATAGCCTCCTCTTCGGTTGGAAGATCGACTTCGGGAAGTGAGGGGACAATCTCTTCAGGTTCATCTTGCTCTGTCTCAACCGGAGGTGCGATGATTTCTGGTTCGGCGACATTCACTTCTGATAATGCAACAGGATGTTCAGGCTCAGGCACATCTTCATTCGTTTCAGTGTTATGCTCGACATCGAACGGTATTCCATCACGATGGCTCCCGATTCCAAACGGCAGACGTGACACGTTGGTCAACGATTCCCCACCAAAGCCGAATGGGAGTGAAGATGTTGGTTCAGGTTCCTTCTCATCAACTGGACGTTCCATACCTTCCAAATCATACCAAGCGTCAGCGGCCTCATCCAAACCAGGCACTTCTGTAGGTAGAACCATTTCTGCGTCCTGAAAATCTTGAGACTTCTTTTGGATTTGCGAACCACAAGCAGGACAAGAACCACCAGCGAGATATAGAATGCCGCAGACTCCGCATTCGTTCATGGTGACCCCGTTGCCCCTTCGGGTTCAGGTTCTTCAATCCAACGCCTTGGCGAGTCTACTCTTCAGCATCGAGAGCGGTGTCTGCTTTACCAGAGGAAATAACCACCGACTTGATGGCGGAAATGATTTCTTGAGCGTCATCGTCAACCAAGGCTTCTGCAGGCGACTTTCCTTTGGCACGACCACGGGAGTATTGAGCAATGATTCCGATGAGCGCAATACAGGTAAGAGCGATCTTCCACGTCGTACCACCATCTTCGCCGCCCACAACATAGACGAGGACCATGTAGAAGGTGACGATGAAGGTCGAGAGAAGCATGACAGGGAAACCTGCTTTGAAGAATTCATTGAAGGAAATTGGGTAGCCTGCTTCTTCAGAAAGTCCTGCTGTGACTACGTTCGCTGAGGCACCGATAAGGGTCCCGTTACCACCAAGACAAGCGCCGAAGGCAAGTGCCCAAATCAATGGTCCAAGATCGAGGTTGAGTTCAACAGAGAGTGAGAGAACGATTGGAATCATTGTCGCTGTGTATGGAATGTTGTCGATAAAGGCAGATGCAATCGCTGAGACCCAGAGGATAATTACAACAGCAGCAGCAAGTCTGTATTCTTCACTAAAGGATTCGATACCTTTCTCAACAAAACTTCCGATGTAGTCGATGACACCCATGTATTGCAGTGAATGAACGAGTACGAACAGACCAGCAAAGAAGAGCAACGTCGTCCACTCAACGTGTTCCAAGGGCTCTTCTAATTCGTGTGGATTCGTTGCAAGCAGCATGATGACTGCACCTGCGAGCGCAACCCAAGAAACTGCAATGTGAACGACTGGATGTAGGAAAAATCCGATGATGACCAGACAGAGAATGGTACCACTTACCTTGAGACCTTTCATGTCCTTGATGGCATATTGGCGCTCAAGTTCGGTGATGTCTCGATCACGACGACCACTGAACTCATCCTTGTACAACCAGCGAATGAGCATGAAGGATGGGACGATTGTCAGCAAGATACCAGGTGCCATCTCGATGATGAAGTCGTTGAATGTGACGCCATCTGACGCGAGTGATGCAATCTCATCATCCTTGTTTCCTTCGATGGCTGAAGGAGACATAGCAGATCCAATCATAATGTTCGGAGGGTCGCCGATCATCGTGGCTGCACCACCGATGTTTGAGAACAATACTTCTGAAATCAGAATTGGTATCGGTTTAATGTCGAGTACTTTTGCGATTTGGATTGTAACCGGAGTAAGCAGGAGCATGGTTGTAACGTTGTCCAAAAATGCCGACAAAACAGCTGTAACTGCGCAGAGAATAACAACAAGTGTCCAAATCTCTCCACCGCTTTTCTTGTATGCTTGCACTGCGAACCATTCGAACACACCGGTGTGTGAGATGACTCCAACCATAACCATCATACCAAGAAGAAGACCAATGGTTTCCCAATCGATCATGGTTGTTACTGCTTTGAGACTGAGCGTGTCTTCAACGGAGTAAAAGTTCAGAGCGACAACAGCGAGAAGGCCGCCGAGTGCTGCAGCAAGTGTGCGATGAACAACTTCGGTAATGATCAGAGCATAAACGAACAAAAGAATTCCAAGGCCGACATAGACAGCTTGCTTATCCATTCCTTCCTTAACAGTAATCTCGAGATGAATTCCATCTCCACCGCCTGCAGCAAAGCCACTTTGTACGAAGTACATCGTACCGACGATAATCAAAGAGAGAAGTGCAATCAATTGTGCTGGATGTCGTCGCGAGAAAAGAAGACTACCGCCCATGCTGTTTGGACCAACATGACCTTATTGAGCGTTGGGTTGGTGTTTGAATTAATTCTTCCAAAATACAGCCACGTTTCCTCGCGCAAAGACAACGTGACTTGAGGTTTCATTTGCAAGGTATGCCCACACCTGTTTCATCTCTTCGCGGGGAAACAGCCCGCGATTGACTTTTGCTTTAACAAGAGTTCTCGATGAAAGTTGTCCTTCCAATTCAACAACAACTGCATCCGAAAGCCCAGATTTTCCAATTCGCATCGTCACCGGTAACGAAGCGTCTTTGGCCTGTCGTAGAATCGAATCTGGGATTTTCACGCTTGAACCTCCTTTTCCCACATATAAGTGGTGAGACGCACGTGTCCGCATGTGAGACAGGTG
>JAAXIR010000240.1 GCA_012270265.1 Candidatus Poseidoniales archaeon | reverse complement strand
TCGTAAAATTCCCTTGATACGCACTGCCCGGGATTGCCTTCACCTTGAACGGGTTCAATGGCCATCAGTTCAATGAAGACGTTGTTGGCGGCTGCATCGCTGAACGCTTGCTCCAACGCTTGAACGTCGTTGGCGGGTACGAGGATGAGGTTGTCTCGGTTCTGGAAACTGGCCAGATGCTTGTCATACTTGCCTTTGCAGGAGTGCGACATTTGGGCCGGTCGGTCCGTACGCCCGTGGAAGCCTTGTTCAACCGCCATCATTTTGATGGTCTTGCCTTCGTGTTTACCACCGGGTTGGGTCATCAGGTTAGCATTGACATCAGCAATTCTCAGGCTGACAGTAACGGATTCTGAACCACTGTTCATGCAAATGAATTTTTCAAAAGGGCACCAACCACGGGTGTGCCCCAATTCCTTTCGGAGGCGCTCATCAAGGCGCTTCTGTGAAAATGAAGCTGTCATGACGTTCGCCATCACCCAGTTGTCCGACATGGATTCAATGACCTGGTCGGGTCCATGGCCCGCGCCAAGCATGCCGTAGCCACCGTTGTCATGGACAACAGCGCCGTGGGACGTGATGATCCACGGGCCACGTGCGGCAAGGGCGACGTAGGGGTTCACCGTAGCAGGATTGTAGAAATTCACGAACCCATCTTGGAGTTCGGTGATAAGGGTCGTCTCGTTTGAACCGACATAGAGTTCAGGATATTCACTGACCATTTCTCGATGCCTCGCATGGGCTTCTTCAATCGCACGGCCAAGTGATGGATCCGATTCCGCAAAAGAGAGGATTTCATTGTCGCTCAGCCCGGGTGTGTCAATCTCTCCAACGACAGAGCGAATTTCATGGAGCAATGTCAACGGGCGCGGGACAGCACTTGTCTGCATGGGTCTTATTCTTCCGAGGTATCCTTTGAACATTGGCCTCCTTCGACGATTGCATGGCCTGTTTATGACATCACGCTGACGGCCATAGAATACTCTGATAATACCACACGAATACATATACGAGGAGGTTTAGGGGAAACCATGCCGAAGGTGTCTTTGGACATGCCACAAGAACTGGTGAACGATTTGAGAATTCATGTGGGTGATGAGAAGAAATTCGTCAGTCTCGCAGATGCCATTCGTACCGCTTGCAGAAAATTGCTCGACCAACTGGACTCCATTGATTTGATGCACGGAAGGAGGGATGCGTAATGACCACCAAAGAAGAAGCACATGAAGCCGTACGAACCTTGCTCGCTTACCTCGAAGGACCTGAAGCGGTTTCAAGAGAAGGTCTGCTCGACACACCCAAGCGCGTCATTGAATCATGGGACGAAATTTTTGCAGGGTACAACATGGATGCAAGCGACCTGTTGCAAGCCACGTTCAATGCGGAAGGATACGACGGCATTGTGCTGCTTCGCAACATTGAATTTACTTCAACATGCGAACACCACCTGCAACCGTTTCGTGGTCGAGCCCATGTCGGGTACATTCCTGTAGAGCGCATCGTGGGTATCAGCAAACTGGCGAGGATCCTTGAGTTGCATGCACGACGCTTGCAAAACCAAGAGCGTTTTACAAAGGGTATTGCGGATGAACTCGTCAGAGAACTTCAGCCCCTCGGTGCTGCGGTCATCATTGAAGCCACCCATGGATGTATGCAATGCCGTGGAGTTGCAAAACAGCAGGCCATCATGACCACATCTGCCATGCGCGGTGTCTTCTTTGACCGGCCAGAGGCCCGGGCAGAACTCATGCAACTCATTCAACAACCAAACCTGTGAGGCAGACCAATGTTGGCCGATTCGTGTGGACGAGCAGGGGATGAGCACGTGGATGACCCAGCAGATCTTGCTGTGTCCTACAACATCGTTGAGATCTTTCACTCGGTTCAAGGCGAGGGGTTCAGAAGCGGCATCCCGCATGTGTTTATCCGATTTGGACGCTGCAATCTGCGCTGTGAGTGGTGCGATACCGACTTTGATACCTACCAGGAAATGTCGGTGATTGACATCCTTGGTGAGGTCCTCAAGTTTGATTGTAAGAACGTCATTTTTACCGGAGGAGAGCCCATGTTGAACGATTTGTGGCCTCTTGCACGGCCCTTGAAACGACGTGGTTTCCATCTCTCAGTTGAGTCCAACGGCACCGTTGAGGTGCCGGAGGGATTGCTCGATTGGATTTGCATCTCTCCAAAGGACCAGATGTACCCAAAGGTCGCCATCAAACAACGCACCGGTGATGAACTCAAATGCGTCTATGTGGGCCAACCTCTGTCCATTTATGATGAGTTGAAAGCGGGCTTCGACCACCTTTTCCTACAGCCGTGTTATGATGAGCACGAGAGTGTAGAGAACAACGGGCGTTCATTTGGTATCACCGAGGGTGTGGTGAAAGAGAATCCCGAGTGGAGGCTTTCTCTTCAAACGCATAAATGGATGGGAATTCTATGACAAATCCAACCAACAACATCGCAGTTATGGCCCTCAGTGGTGGCATGGATTCGACCTCCCTGTTGCTCCATCTCTTGAGCAAAGGCTACGAAGTCACGGCCATTTCGTTCAACTACGGGCAAAAGCATGTGCTTGAACTGGAGCGGGCATCGTCGTTGATCGCCTACCTCGGCGAACACAACATCGAGGTTCGACATCACATTGCAGACCTGACGTCTGCCACGGCGCTGTTTGAGAGCCATCTGCTGCAGTCCGGTGACGATGTCCCACGAGGTCATTACGAAGAGGACAACATGAAGGCTACCGTTGTACCCAACAGAAACGCTCTGTTCTCGTCGCTGCTGTACGGGACGGCGCTATCCATTGCAAATGCCAAGGAATCAGCGGTTGAAGTGGTGTTGGGCGTACACAGCGGCGACCACGCCATCTACCCTGATTGCCGGCCCGAGTTTTAACGGGCTCGTGAGCACGAATATGCTATCGGAAACTGGTTCAGTGAACGTGTGAAATTCACTCATCCCTACCTCCATTCCGACAAAACCGGCATCCTCAGAGACGCCGAACAGGCCATCGAATATCTTAAGTTGGATTTCGACGAAGTCTTTCGCCGCACGTTAACATCCTATCAGCCCGATGCAGAGGGGCGTTCAGATGGAGCCACAGGTTCGGATGTTGAACGCATTCTCGCCTTCAACGCCATCGGAAAAAAGGATCCTGTCGAGTACACCAAACCATGGCAGGAAGTCCTTGAGGATGCATTGCAGATTGAACGGACCCATCGGGACGAGGAATACAAAGAACGTCTGACAGAACTCCAGTACCATGTGACTCGACAAGCTGGAACAGAGCGCGCCTTCACAGGCGAGTATTGGAATGAGAAGCGAGCAGGTGAGTATCGATGCATTTGTTGCTCTACCCTCCTGTTTACTTCGTCCATGAAATTTGACTCTGGATGTGGATGGCCATCTTTCCATACAGAACACACCGATGCCAACATTCTTCGCGTTGAAGATCACTCTCACGGAATGCATCGAATTGAGGTTCGATGCAGCTCGTGCGATGCCCACCTGGGCCACGTGTTCAACGACGGACCCGCTTCGTACGGTGGTGAACGGTACTGCATCAATTCAGCCTCCATGATATTTGAGGAACAGGACGGTGAACAGGCATGACAACAACGATTCGAAGATACGTAGAGACAGACACCGGGCACAGGGTCCCAAACCACAAATCAAAGTGCAGACACCTCCATGGCCACCGTTATCGTTTTGAAGCGGAAATTGAAGGAGATGTGGTGAACGTGTCGGGTGTTTCAGAGGAAGGCATGCTCATGGATTTCTCCGATGTCAGCAGCATCCTCATGGAGCATGTGCACGATGTTATCGACCATGCTTTTGTTGTCTATGAAGGCGATGCAGATGCCATTGCAGCCTGTCAGCACATGGGTGATTCACACCGTACGGTGATCGTGCCGTTTATCCCAACGGCTGAAAACCTTGCAAAGTGGGCGTTTGATGCCGTCGCCCCCCACATTACCTCGGCGTATGGTAATCGTCTCCGGTTGGTCGCTATGCACTGCAGGGAGACCCCAAAATCCGTGGCCACATGGCGCCCGAACCTATCGTAATTTACGCCGATGTTCCTTCCGCCATGATTCGTCGCCAGCGGCAAACTCAATCGCTGTGGGCGCCTCAACCAGGGCCCCGAT
>JAAXIR010000118.1 GCA_012270265.1 Candidatus Poseidoniales archaeon | reverse complement strand
CATCAAGTACGGTTGTACCAGCGGCATCGGCCACAAGCATGACGACGCCACATGATGGGTCTTCGGTGATGGAGGTTGCAGCACCGTCGTTCACGATGGAAGAAGCGAGAACAACACGATCTCCATCGCCATACCAAGGCTTGGAATTGTCATCCACTGCTTCGATTTCGAGACGAACAGTGCCTGTTTCCTCAGCACTTACTGGAATGAGGAGAACGAGCAACATCACCATGGATGTTGCAACAAGACGACGCATACGCCCCTCTCCCATGTTTTTGCATAGTTCTCATTGACTTAAAGGGCAACGGTACAAACCATGCGTAAATCAATCCAGGTCAAGCATCGATGGAATGGATGCTTGCAGTGCTTCTTGTTGTTGAATTTCGTGCTGTTTCCCTGCAGGGAGCGATGCTGGATCGACCCAACCAAGTTCACGTGCTTTGTCGAATTCACCGTTGGCGACGTAGTAGTCAATCCATTGTTGTCGGCGCTCTTCTTCATCCATGAGTTGTTCCTCAGCCTTTCGCTCGATGGCTCGCTCTCGCATCATCTTGTTGCGACTTGCTTGTCGAGCGAGCATGGCAACAAGAATGGCTGCGAGCATGAACGCAATGATACCACCCATAGCATACAGCATCACGTTGGATGACTTTGCTTCGACTTCAGCAACCGTCTCATCCTCGTCCGCTTTGTTCGGATCTTCTGTGATCGAACACGTGACCTGTCCAGGGATGCCTACTGAAACGGCCGGATCCCACTTGCACGGGTCGTTCAAGTCGGACATACCATCGTTATCGCTGTCTGGACAACCGAATCGATCGGTGGTTGATGTTCCGTATTCGTTTCGACACTCGTCGGGTTGATACGCTCCATTGGTGAAGTTGTTTCCGTAACCATCGCCATCGTTGTCGTCCTGCTGTGTCTTTCGAAGTGGGAAAGCGTCTGGAGCGATACCAGTGCTGTTGTCACCGCGACCATCGCAGTCCATGTCAGCCCATTGCGTGGCATCGTTCGGGAAGGCATCGCCAATTTGTTCGCAGAGCTCAATCATCAATCCCGCGAGCCCACCGGCAGGAACGGTGATGATTGCGACGACGGAGTTGTCACCACCACCCTCCCCGTCTTCCTCCCCCCACTGAAGCGGGTCGTTCGGGAAGGCGTCGGCACCGGTGCAATCTGGTTTAGGAACGAAGTCGCCGAATGGGTCTGCATGGCCATCGCCGTCGGAATCAGGGCATCCTTGTACACCGTTTTCCGTGCTCTTGCCATAGACATCGAGGCATTCGTCACCATCGGTGAACTGAACGTTGTCGCCAAACCCGTCGCCATCTTGGTCAGCCCACTGAAGTGGTTGGTCTGGGAAGGCGTCCTCTGGGTCGGTGAAGCCATCTCCATCGGAATCAGGGCATCCTCGAGATGTTGCAGAGTTTGATTCACCATAGGTTTGAGGACAGACGTCGGAGTTTCCTTCTGAAACACCATCGCCATCCGTATCGACAAAGTTGTCTCCATAGCCATCGTTGTCAGCATCGGACCATTGTGTAGGGTCGTTCGGGAAGCGGTCACCGTTGGTGCCGCCAGGATTGTCTCCGTAACCATCACCATCGGAGTCTCGCCATTGCGAAGCATCGTTAGGGAAGAAGTCAGGATTGTTTCCATCCGGGTTGTCTCCGTAGTTGTCACCGTCTGCGTCTTCCCATTGTGTACCGTCATCCGGGAATGGATCGCCTGTGTTCGAATAACCATCACCATCACGATCTGGACATCCGTATTGGTCTTCCGTGGACGGTCCGGCTTGGTTTGGACAATCATCAGCGTTGTTACCATCAGGGTTGCTACCAAAGCCATCGTTGTCTTCATCGCACCATTGTGTGGCATCGTTCGGGAAGGCATCCGCTCCGTAACAATCGGTTCGTGCGGGCCATCCAGCATCTGGGTCGGAATAGCCATCGCCATCTGTATCAACGCAACCAAGTCTGTCGTAGGTTGAGTTACCCCAAACGGTTGGACATCCATCGGCTCGGTCACTCATTTGCTCATCGCCAACCCAGTCTCCATCGGTATCTCTCCACTGGGTTCGGTCAAGTGGGAAAACGTCGATACTCTGAGCACCGACAATGATCTCTCCCGGCCATTCAGGGGCACGGTATTCGTCCCATGAAACATCTTCGTAATTGTCGCCGTAGCCGTCACCGTCAGTATCGTTCCATTGCGTAGGGTCATTTGGAAAGGCATCTCCTCTTTGGTTGAGGTGGAGTTGATTGGAGGCTATATCGTAGAGGTAATTGTCACCATGACCATCACCATCGGTGTCGACCCATTGCTCTTTGTTGCTCGGAGCCCAGTCGTTTTCGTCTGAGTACCCGTCCCCATCAGCATCCGGGCATTCGAATCGGTCCATGTTCTATTTTCCAAATACGAGTGGACATTCGTCTGGCTTGAGTGCAGGCGCAGGGTTGTCGCCGTACCCATCGCCATCAGAATCTTCCCACTGTGTACCATCATCTGGGAACTCGTCGACCTTACCGTCGCCTTGATCCGTGGTGTTCCAACCATCGTTATCAGGGTCAAGATCGCTCTTCCAGATGTAGAAACCTTCGTTGTTCCTGCCAAACGCCTGGGCGATGTAGACGCCATCAGGCGACCATGAAACACCGTTGTTCTGTCCGCACTGGTTGTTGTTTGTCGATGTGCATCCCCCAGGGCGGCTTTGGGAAAACGTATCGATGAGTGTTCCGCTTGAGACTTCATAGATTTTCGCAGTTGCACCATCCGCTGCATACCATCCCATGCCGAAGACAACTTGGTTGCCATCCGGCGAGAAGTCCGTAGCATAACAAGAGGTCGAACCAGCGATGGTTTGTATGTTGGTCCAAACATCGACTTCAAACAGCCTCAACCGAGAACCGCCTTGGCTTTGGACATAACCCTCACACACTGCGATGTGCTCTCCACTCGGAGACCAGGCAATGGAGTTGACCGTACCTGCAGGGGCGCTCTCGCTTCGGGTCGTTGCCCAGCTTGTAGCATCAACGACGTAGTAATCGCCAACCGTTCCAACTGCGATGTGAGACCCACTCGGTGAAAAATCGACAGAATGGAATCGGTTTTCGCCACCGGGATTTAGATTCTGCATGACGGTACCATTGATCACATCCACAACGCGAACGACGCCATTTGTGCCTCCATTTCCAGATCGACCAATCGCTACAGCAGCCTTGGAACCGTCAGGAGATATATCGATGTCATAGGTGTAGTCGCCTCCGCCAACGTCGGAGGACAGCGCACCATGGACGGATGTCAGGTTGGATGCATAATAGATGTCAAATTCGTCAGCTGCTTGAGAGGTTACGCCAATGAAACGGCCATCAGCGGACCACGATAATTTTCCAGTTCCTCCGCCTGAGACGGCGATAACGGAGCGCGTGTTTTGCCCAGTCGAGGTGTTCCAGATTCGGATGTATCCATCATCACTCGACGTTGCAACTTCTGACCCATCAGGAGAGAAATCAACGTCGTTGAAATCGGAGCTACGAGGATTGTTCGCATCGAGAACGAAGTTTGGATTCTGACTGGTCCACCCATCCATCAAGTCGGATGTGCCATCACCATCTCGATCAGGGCATCCATCTCGATCAACTGTTGATGTACCGCTGGCATACGGACAATCGTCGAGAGAATTGTCGACACCGTCTCCATCCGAATCAGCTGCATGCGCGCTCAACGGTGAAAGTACAATCCCAACCATGAGGAAGATGAGAAGCCAACTCACGACCCTTTTCTCACGCACCTTGGAATCCATACTCCGCCGAGGTGGAGATCTTATGAGGGGTTGTGGTCTTTCTGTGCGCAATGAAACACAGGTCATCGGAACGCTTGAACGTGATATTCTCCACAGAGGGACATGGCCGAGGGGTTGCCAAAAGTCAACGTCGCTGTCTCAGACCGCGTCTTGCTGCACCTCTTGCATCATGACCATCTTGCTGACCGATTCATCGTGACTTCTGCCTTGACTCGACCAGGAATTGCGGAAGCGTGTGCACAACATCCACCGAACGTTAGTCGAACCATGCGGGACCTTGTTCGCAAGGGTTGGGTCAGTGAACACACGCGTTCGATTCAGAACGATGATCGACGACAAAAGACGTGGCAATTGTCCGAAGAAGGTCGTTATA
>JAAXIR010000190.1 GCA_012270265.1 Candidatus Poseidoniales archaeon | reverse complement strand
ATGCCGTGGTGTAAAGAAGCAAAACGCAATTATGACCACGAGTGCTATGCGTGGAGTTTTCTATGAAAAGCAGGAAGCACGAAACGAACTGATGCAACTCATCGAAAATTCGAGTTGATGCATCATGAATTGTGAACGCGCTGGCGGCCACATTGGTGATGACCCTACAGACCTTGCAAAAGAATATCCAATTGTGGAAATTTTCCATTCTGTCCAAGGTGAAGGTTATCATGCTGGAATCCCGCACGTCTTCGTGAGATTTGGTACGTGTAACCTACGCTGTTCTTGGTGCGATACGGATTTTGATACGTTTGAATCGATGAATGCAATTGATGTTTTGAATGAAATAATGCAGTACGATTGTGATCGAGTAATCTTCACTGGAGGTGAGCCGATGTTGCATGATTTGTGGCCACTCCATCGATTGCTGAAGCGAAGAGGTTACAACCTGTCAATCGAAAGCAATGGAACCATCGAGATTCCTGAAGGATTGATTGATTGGATATGCATCTCTCCGAAGGATCAAGTCTATCCAAATTCGGTCATACGTCAACGATGTGGAAATGAATTGAAAGTCGTGGTTTGTGGACAAGAGATGGACATGTATGATGACTTGAAATCAGGGTTTGATCACCACTTCATTCAACCGTGTTACATCGATACAGCCAGTGTTGAAGAAAATGGTGTACTGTTTCAGAATACTGAACAAATTGTCAAAGAGCATCGTGGTTGGAGATTATCACTGCAGACACACAAATGGATGGGAATTCTATGAAAACGGTGGTTATGGCACTAAGTGGTGGCATGGATTCAACATGTCTCCTGATGCATTACCTCGCCCAAGATTATCGAGCAATATGTATTTCATACCATTATGGCCAAAAGCATTCGATTGAAATTGAGAGAGCATGCGCTACAGTAGCTCTGTGTCAAGGAAAAGGCCTCGATGTTCAACATCATATTGTGGACCTATCACCAGCCATGTCACTGTTCGATTCGGCGTTAACGTCCGGAGATCAAGACGTTCCTTTAGGACACTACGAAGAAAACCAGATGAAACAGACTGTTGTTCCAAATCGGAATGCGATATTTGCCTCCATTTTGTATGGATTTGCCCTCTCCGAAGCGAAGAGAACGGAACAGAATGTCGTTCTTGCACTCGGCGTCCACAGTGGCGATCATGCAATTTACCCCGATTGTCGACCCGAATTTTACCAGGCTCTTCAATCCGCTTTTGAACTAGGAAATTGGGAGAGTGAAATGGTCGATTTTGACCTCCCCTATCTGCACGGAGACAAGACATCCATTCTCCAAGATGCACTGGAGACCACACCGCAGTTGGGCTTCGATTTCGATACAGTACTTCGCAATACGATTACATCATACAACCCGGATGGACAGGGTCGAAGTTCAGGAAAAAGTGGATCTGATGTGGAACGAATTCTGGCATTCCATGCAATTGGTCGAATTGACCCAATTGAGTATCAGCAACCATGGGATGCTATACTGGAACACGCACTTCGAGTTGAATCTGATTACAAAGGGGGACCTGGACATGAATCTTGATGAACGAATTGCTGCTTTATCTGAAATCTCGTACTATGTGACGCAGCAAAATGGCACAGAGAGGCCATTTACTGGTGCATTAAACAAAGAATACCGTCCAGGCGACTACCATTGCATTGTTTGCGATACCAAATTATTCACAGATCAAATGAAATTTGACTCAGGATGTGGATGGCCGGCATTTCACACTGAGCATCATGATGCATCAATCTCTCGAATCATCGATACTTCACACGGGATGACCCGTGTAGAGGTGCGATGTGGAACGTGCGATGCCCATCTGGGTCATGTGTTCAACGATGGCCCTCGCAAACATGGTGGAGAACGATACTGCATCAATAGCGCTGCTATGCGATTTGAGGTGAAACAATGACAACTAGAATTCGAAGATATGTCGAAACTGATACGGGCCACCGCGTACCAAATCACAAGAGTAAATGTAGACACTTTCACGGACACCGCTACCGATTTGAGGCCGAAATCGAAGGTGATATTGTTGAAACTACAGGTGTAAGCGAAGAAGGTATGTTGATGGATTTTAGTGACGTCAGTCACATTCTAACTGTCCACATCCATGATGTCGTAGATCACGCATTTGTAGTGTATGAAGGCGATGTTGAAGCCCGTAACGTATTGTCCGGTTTATCTTCTGAGCATCGCACTGTTGTCGTACCCTTCATTCCAACTGCAGAGAATCTCGCAAAATGGGCGTTCGAACAAGTGCAACCACACATTCAAACTGCGTATGGAAATCGACTACGACTGGTCGCTATGCACGTCCGAGAAACCCCGAAAAGTTGGGCCTCATGGTACGCATAATCACTCTTCTTCCAAGATGACTCGTCGACGCCGAGTGGACTTCCATTCACTATTTTTCGTTGCAAATTC
Source organism: Candidatus Poseidoniales archaeon (assembly GCA_012270265.1). Classification (GTDB taxonomy): domain Archaea; phylum Thermoplasmatota; class Poseidoniia; order Poseidoniales; family Poseidoniaceae; genus MGIIa-L2. Next base: position 18,342 of record JAAXIR010000190.1, on the reverse strand, counting down.
AAGAGCAGTTGATGCATCGACGAAACCGCCAATCAATCGGTTTGTTTGATCCGTTTCAAGTCCAGACCGTTGTAATGCGCGAGTTAGCGAATGTGTGAAGGAAATTCTACGTTCGTCACCACCAGGTAGGAATTGGGCAATATCTTGAATCGATTTTCGGAGAACTTTACGTTGTTCTGGTGAAATTGAACGTTCGATTGGAACGATATTAGGTAATGCCTTATCTTTACCCTGCAATGTAAGGACGCGATTACGATGAAGTTCGTACGTCAGTGTATGGACAGCATGGCTGAGATTTGTGATAGGATATCCTTCCCACGTAGGTAGCGTAACCAGTTAATCACATCGAAGTAGAGCTTCTGTACTCAATCCTTTACCTTCTTCACCAAAGACCAAAGCAACCGATTGTTGAGTAGATTCGATTCTTTGAGCAAATTCCCAAGGATACATGAAGTGACGTTTCTGTGTTTTTTCACCAATTTCTCTTTTCCCTGACGTTCCAACAACAAGTGAACAATCTGCTACCGCGTCTTCAAAGGATTCATAGATTTTACAAGAATCAAGCACCCTACCCGCATGTTTCGCACGATTGCGTGCTTCGATATCATCAGGATGACACTTTGGCTGAACGAGCCGCAATGAGTCAAATCCATGATTCAGTAACGAACGACAAACCGCACCAAGGTTACCAGGATGTTCGGTCCCGACCATCACAACATGCAATGTGTATTCGGAATGGGGCAAGGGCACATCACTACGTTCGCCCATTATTCTTCCTCCGAATTCTGTAGATACTCTGCAATCCAAATAGGATTGCACGCCTGATAGATGAAGAACCGAAAGCCGACATTCAACATATCCTGCATTACCAACGAGCGTCGACGGACGTTGTGCGTGTTTCGAAGATGCAGGATGAGTTTCTCTAATGCCGTTTGGTCAGGACCGTGGACAGAAACTGGAGTTCTATTCCAGTCAACCCAAATGGGCACGTTCAATACCCCATCAATCGGTACGACGTTGTCGGTATCGAGTTACGTAACCAGCAATCCAGTTTCGCAACTTCTTGGTACTCACATCGGTGAGTTCTTCGACCATTTTCTTGTTGTGATCAAAGTCGTCAGTGAACTTCTCACCGTGTTCTTCAACCAAACGGATTGCTCGAATTTTGATAAAACTAGGACGGATGTTTCCCATAATCAGGCCTCCTCATACAATTTGACTTCGATTGGAATATCTGGCTCGTCGTGACGGATGACGGTCAGACGAATCTTTCGTGGAGGATTCTCAATTCCACGTTCCCAGATTTTCTCGTTAACAGAAGGATCGATGTAAATCTCCTCTTCTGGAAGAACTTTGAGATGACGAATGACTTCATCGCGGATAATTTGGATTGCACGAGGTGCTCGCTTGAAACGGGTGATGTTCCATGCCTTTCGAAGCGGTACGACCAATTCAGATGTTGCTGCTCTTGCCATGAATAATCACCTCATCGTTGCAACTTGCTACGTCGCCAGTGGTGACGCTTGGGATGCGACACTGTGTTTCTGTTCGTTTTTAGCATGACCCATACTGGGACACGGCGGTTCTGCTTTCCTGCCTTCATAAGGCGAATTTTCTTTGCTGCTGGTTTATTTTTTGACATATTCGAGCACCCCTCTTACATTCGACGGATCGACGCATCTCTGCGGCTCTTGGATAGGCTTGCTAAGATTCTCTTCAACTGTTCATCGTTGACTGGAATGGAGATTTTTTGTTGCTCATGAAGTGAAACGAGTTGCCGCTTCATGAGATCTGCTTTGTTGGCATCAACCAATGAAATGTTGGTGAGACGGCTACGTGCTTCAGATGTGAGAATTGTTTTCATTGCTTGATCAAGTGCTTGCTGCTCTTGCGCTTGTACATGCGATTCTGCCTCTGCAGCTGCCTGCTGCTTGGCTTGTTGTTCGAGTTGTTGCTGGAGTTCCATCTGTCGACGTTGACGGAACGCTTCGAGTTCCATCGAATCATCGGCAGCAGTTGTCAAATTCTCACATCCATTCAGTACTTGTCGAGGCCAGGGTAGGCTTCTTCAACTTGTGGTCGAACGCTGTGTGCGACGTCATTGAGGAGTTTGTGACCAGCGGCGGTGATGACACGTCCGTTGAACAGTTGTGTTGCTTCACGACCCTCTGGTTCAACCAAGCGACCTGGTTGGGTGGAGACGAGTCCAGCGTCTTCGAGTTGCTGAACAATGGCACGAATGACTTTGCGAGAGCCAACACCTGGCGTGTTTGGTTTGGAGCCGTTGTTCTTGCGGCCACCGTACTCTTGGGAGAGCGCTGTGACGCCGATAGGGCCCTGTCGAGCGATCTTGCGCAAAAGTGCAGCAGCACGTGTTTGCCACCAGTCGCTTTGAGTCGGAGGGCGCTCACGGGAGGAACCAGTCTTGACAACATCTGCCCAATCTGGCATCGAAATCGCAGCATTGCTCTTCAATTGCTCTGCAAGAGCAGGAATCAGGAAATTAGCAGGAACATCGTAAAACGTCGTCATAACTACACCAAGCAACCCTGCGACTTATCTCCCCTATTTGAATAAAGCGGGCGATTATCCCGCATGAATGAAGAGCATCATTGTGTTTTTGGCCACGTGCAAGTGTTCATGAATGGCTGGGTTTTGGATTGACTAATGAAGAAGGCGTTGGCCCAAAATCCGAACCTCTTGAGAACGCTCATTGGGTTATCATTAACACTGATCATTTTGTTGTCCTATGCAGTGTACGGAGCCACAATTTCTCATAACTATTACATTTATGAAACCGAAGCAACCGATTCGTCGTTCGAGGATATCGAATTGACAAAGATTGTTCAGAACACCGAAACGACATGGATCGGTACTGTATCAGCCAACGGAGCGAATCTCACTTGGGTCAATATGACCGTCACAGATTTAGCCAGCGGAGCAATCGTCAAGATGACCAACGAAGGCAAGTTGTATTCGCATCCATTCTTGGGCGTAGAAGATGCTGAGGTCGTCGTCGATGGAAAAACGGTTGATTTCCGATGTTCTGAGCACTGCGTGTACGGAGAATCGATTGAGGTTGAAGCTGATTCAAGTGAAGTGAGCATTCAATCATTAACCTCAACCGACCCCGCACGGCGTTCGAATGGTACAGTGTTTGCTGATTCGAAAAGCGACGCAGAATCATTAGCGCGCAGTGAAGTCAACTACACACACTCGCCATCCCAAATCGTCATTCAGATTACAGAACCAGGGAACAAATCCGTTCAGCCTCAAGTCAGCGTCTACACAGTCAACGAGGCTTTTGCGAGTGTAGAAATTTTTGAAATCGATGCGGCCAGTGAGTTAGTTTTTGCGCTGGCAGGTGTCGTTGGGTGTTGCTCCATGGTTGTGATACCTTCCTTCAAGGTCTACTTTGCTGCACGTGCTAAGGAACGAAAAAACGAGGAAAAGTTGAGACTCATCAACGAAGACTCTTCGAGCGAATAAATCAAATACATAGGAGAAAATTAACGACTATGCCAAGGTTTGGTGTGGTCGGACTACTGATTCTCCTGCTGGTTCTTCAACCCATTTCAAACAGCGAATTGCTGGATGAGCATCAACAGCCTAGCAGTCCGAAAAACAGTGGTGTCGATCTTTCAGCAACCGATGTCTCAATTTCTTAATCAAATCCGAGCGATGAGTCTCAATACAAAATGTTCTCTTCGAATCACCCGATATTCGGCTTTGATCGACCAAAGAATCTCTACGTCGTTGACTCTGTCAATGCCACGCCAATGGATATCGAAGTCACAGTTCGGAATGACGGAAACACTGCTTCTGGCATCATCACAGTCAACTTGTTGATTCTACACAACGAGTACGAGCGATTTGAACTTGCAAACAGGACAGTAACGATGAACAGCCTTGCAACAAACGGTCAAGGTACAGCAACATTTTACAACGTCTTCGTCAACTATTCCGGGAATCATTCGCTTGTGATAACGCCATCGTTTCAAGGTGTGGATGACAATCCATCAAACGATGCACTCAACCGCCACTACACCGTTGCAACGATGTATTTCACCTGTACATCTCTCGTGGGATGGAATGCTGGATCGTATTGGGGGACAAACACAGATCCAGCCCTCAGCATGGGTCAATCATGCCTCGTGGGACAAGGACAATCTGGTAATTATGCCAACAATTTGCAGACGGACCTCATGACACCCATCATGGACATGAGTGACATCGTGGCAAATCCTACCAGAACAAACGGTTTGACGTTCTTTTACACGGGCAGCGCACAAATCAATGACAACATGAAAGTCTATGCGCTAAATAACCAAGGCTCCTGGGATGATTTGGCAACCATTGCAGGCACTGTCGGAGCGACACTCGCCAACTGGCAAACGATTTCGAACAATCACATGGGTCACACCACACCGCTGATTCCCGCCGATGTGAATTCACACTTTCATTCCAATTCTCGATTCAAATTTACGTTTACAAGTGATTCAACCGGGACAGATGTAGGATACTGGTTCGATGATTTTGTTCTTGTTTATGATCAAGCTGCGAGAACAGAAGAATACAATGTCGATGTAACAGGCATTTTCACGGACGGCTCCATACCGGGCGCTTGGGGAAAAATTCGCCTGGAACTTACCAACACTGGAAACATTAGTGATTCATTGGTGCCATCTGTTCCGAATCTACCAAATGATTGGAACGTTGCATTTTCGTTCCCCAGTGGAGCAGGTGTGAATCCAAACACGGGTGTTCGTCTCCTCCCAGGTGAATCGCGTCAAATCGACGTGAAATTGCAACCAAGCCCAAACGCAACAGTTGGTTTCGTTCCGCTCGTATTTGCAGCCAATAGTTTGCAAAATCCAAGTTTCATTGTTCAAGAACCAATGCAATATCAAGTTTCAGCGGATCGAATACCATTCATTCACACTCCCGAAACGAAGCCAAAATGTGCACCAGGTTCATCGTGTGCTTTCTTCATTGATGTTGAAAACATAGGTCAAGCAACAGATGTCTTTGATTTACAAACGGCACCGAAGTCGTTGGATGTTGGTTGGAGTGTGAATCTTGCGTTTGATCAATCCTCATCCATCCGACTCGTCCCAAATCAAATTCAGTCGGTCAAACTCGTCATGACTGTGCCTACTGGAGAGACACCTGAAAAAACAGGGGACTTCTGGTTGACGATGACAGCACAAAATGACACGTCACGAACGGTCACTGAATCAATTGTCATCCAAGCATCGATGATATCCAATGCTTTGATAGAACTTGGAATCGATGCAACGGATACAACGATGTTATCCTCTGGGGAGAGAGTCGAAATTCAGTACACCATTACGAATCAGGCAACACGGCAGGATAGTTTTGATTTGTCTGTAGACTTTATTGAAGCGATTGGATGGATTATTGAGGCCGAACAACGTCCTTCAATCGTAATCAATCCTGGGTCAACTGCATCGTTCTACATCGCAGTGACTGCTCCCGATAACGCCCAGGCAAACGACTTCGCCCCTACATTCAAACCAATTCTCACCTCAACGAGAAGTGGAATGCAATACAGTGGGCCTGAATACAGCAACATTCTGATTGAAACATTGTATGACGTAGAACTCCTGTTGGTTGATGCGGAGTCTGTGCTCAAGCCAGGCGCTATGACGGTCATCGGAGTTGAGGCAATCAACAACGGGAATGGTCCTACAAGTGCAACAATGCATCTTGTTGATGCACCTGAATCCTGGACCTACTCTATTCGGGTGGATGGAGTGATTCAGGAAACAAACAGCATCGACTTAGGGGTTGTATACTCCGGAGAGAATTCCATCGATGTCGACGTCATATTGAACGTCCCCATGACGGAAGCAGCAGGGGAATTCCACACGATTACACTCGAGCTTCACCCAGACGGGCAAGATATTGATTTCTCTGATAATCATGTTTCTATCGACATGATCACTGGAAGTGTCAAGTATCCAGAATACAATGGAACAACACTCGATTACCACGCCATGGTTGGTTCTACTGTCTCACTCAACGGCACTGTTACAAACATCGGAAACGCGCTGGAATCAAGTATGGATGTAGGTTTCGAACTTTCTACCTCCCCGCCGACAAACGATGTTATCGCCTTCCTAACCGCTGGTGTTGGGGGGCCAACATCGGAATCTGGCAACGTTTTGACGTTCCCGATGAGTGCTGGCTCCACAAAGACAATTTTCGTTGATGTTGCTGTTGGAGAAAATGTTCCACTCAATACACGAATTGTCGTAACCGTATTCGTCGAAGGGGGCATGGATTCGGAGGGTGAAATCGTACGGATTGAGAGTCAAAAATTGATTACGGGCGATCAGCAAAGGAAGATTGCAAGGGAGCTATCATCACAGGACAAGCAATCAGCTTTGACCGTCGGTGATTTTTGGCTGAACATGACGAGTTATTCGACGCAATCAGAAGACATCTCTTACGCCATTTCCCACCCAGATAACTGGCAAGTTACGTGCGATGGAAGACTCGTTGCAACCAATGAGGAAACGAACGTTTCATTGCCTTATTCAAGAAGCACGGAGAGCCTGAAAGACATACGATGTGAAGTACAGAGATTAGGGGGGGCATACAATGGTGATGTTCTTGTCCGTGCATCAACATTGGATGGGGTAATAGAGTTCACAGATGTGCGTACATTCAGCTTTGAACGGCCCGCCCAAGAGGAGTCATTCCTCTCAAACAATCTCAATGGACCAACCATTGTTGCCTCGGTCCTCGGATTCATTGTACTAGCAGCAATTCTCTTTGTCATTCGTCGACAGAGAACCACAGTTGAGGAAGACGAGATCTTTGTCGCAGGCCCTCCAATATCACAGCAACAGGTGATTCAGCCAACTGCCCCTGTTGAAGAAGAAGTCGTCGTTCAAGATTCACCTGCAAACACAGGCCCACCATTACCCGAAGAGGGTCTTCCAGCAGGATGGTCGATGGAACAGTGGGTGCATTACGGACAACAATACCTCGATCGATTAGGGAAACAGCCATGATGTGGTTAGAGATGGGACAACATGGCTCAGGACAATCCTATCTGGTATTTCCTATGGGTCGCTGTCGCATTTTTTGGAATGTTAACGTGGTACCTTGATAAATTCAGTAAACGGCAGGAATTGGTTCGAATTTCTGCCTTACTTGGTGTCGTTTCTATGCTCAGTCTCGTCATTTGGACCTGGACAGATTTCTGAGGGATTGTATGGAATTAAGCGATTTAGACCAACACCCATTGGCAGATAAAATTCCGGTTCGGCTTCCAGTATGGTGGTGTCGAACAGGAGATTCAGGCCCTCATCCTGATGTTGAAGGATGTACAGGTAAACGCGTAGTCCTTCGTTTTGAGAAAAAATTTGGTCGCATTGAACGAGTGTTTGCTAAACTCATGAGGGCGCCACACGAGCTCCGACGTCCTTTGTTGGACAAAAACAGCGTGTTGTGGGAATTGTGCAACGGCCGACGAACGTTTGCTGAAGTTTGTGAACACATGAATGCAACCTTCCATGAAGATGTATCACCCGTAGTTCACAGGACTCATGCAGGCATTCAGGTCTTTATCGGATTGAATGTCATGCGATTTGTCGATCGTGTTGAAGAAATTGATTGGGACACAAGACCCGGAACAATTCCAATGGGTCAGACGCTTGTGGATGACCCTGAATTTGAAATGGATACAGAAATACGGAACGGGGACTAAGCCACAGGTTCCGATGGCTCCCATACAAGGCGTAGACCGATGCCATCTTTGCGGTCTTTTCGATGAACTCTACGTCGAGATGATGATCGTGTTGAATCTGATTCAGTGAACCATGAACCTCCTTTGGCTACGTAATATTCGTCCACAGAACCTATGGAATTTTGTTGTTGATGACGGTCTGTATGTGATGGTAGCCAAGTATCGCTCGTCATCTCATGAACGAGACCGTGCATATCGAAGAAGCCCCATGGATTTGCTTTCTTCGAGCCAACTTCTCTGGTTGTAGCCCCACTGTTCCCAGCATGCCAACCATGAGCGTCAAGTTCTGAATCTTTGTTGCCAAAAGACCATCGCGTGTTTGTACCTGCTTTCGCAACATATTCCCACTCGGTTTCAGATGGAAGTCTCCAATATCCTTTGAACCCGATGTGCTCTTCTTGCTCGGTGTTGAGCCTTTTGAGAAACACGTGGCCCTCATCAACTGACCCCGTGTCCACAGGCCGCAGACCAGCGCTCCAACCTTCATGAAATTTTGATGGATTGTTGTTCAGAACTCACGTCCAGTGAGCTTGTGTTACTGGACGAACTCCCATGAAAAAAGGTTCTGAAATGTCAACTGGAACGGTCGGTTGCTCATTTGGGTGTCCAGATCCGACTTCATCTCCGATGTTAAACAAACCAGGTTCTACGAGAAGATACGTTCCACCGAACGAATCCTCAAAAGAAGGTCTATTCATGTTCATATCATCACGAATCGCGATACATTGTTGCCGTTCTCATGACCGATTCAACAAGAGATTGAAGCCTTTTATCCATATCAGAATCAACCAAGGCTCCATCATCGTCGAATGCTTCTTTGACATGTCCAACCGCTAGTTGTTGAGAGACAGGATTTGCATGGAGCCAACGCAGCATGATTCGCATGTGATTGAGCGTGTTTGAATTGGACATGCCTCCAAGAGTGGACATCAAGCCGAACACTTTGCCACCAACATGTTGATCGTACACCCAGTCGAACGTGTTCTTCATGACACCAGACATTGTTCCATGGTATTCAGGAGATGAGACGAGGAATGCGTCACAGGAAGAAGCCAATTCTTGGAATTCCTTGACGATTGGATTCGACCAACATCCCTCTTCACCTACCAAGGGCAATGGTTTCTCCTGCAAATCCCAAAAATGAGTTTCTGCTCCCATCTCTGCAGCTTTTTTCAAGGCTAAGTCGACCAGCATACCGTTCTTTGACTGTCGTCCAATTGAACCAGAGAGGCCCATGATTTTGAGGGGTGTGTCCGCCATGTCTTTTCGAAGTGTAGGCAATAGATGAATCCATTGATTTTTCTTGACCACGAAGCAACTATGCTTATACCATAACAGTCTTGCCAAAGAACGGGACAAGCCTATGCGTGCAGAGGACGATGAGATGTCGAATGCATTGATGAACGATATGGCGGATGCTTTGCGCTCAGCCGGACTCGGTTCTATGGTCCATACGGACGAGGTTGAACCTGAACCTGAAACACCATCCGACATCGTGGTGGAGGAAGAGCAAGAGTTGCCAGTGGATACTTCATCCGTGGAGGAGTTATCGGTAGAGGAACAAGTTCAGTCTCTCATCGAGGAAGGAGAATACAAATCAAGGTCAAATGAACCACAAGAAGCACTTGTTGCATTCAATAAAGCAATCGCTTTGGATCCATCAAGTGATATGGCATGGTTCAACCGTGGCGTCCTACTCGAAGCACAACAAGATGCTCGTGGTGCACGGCAAGCATTCCAAATTTGTCTCGATCTTAATCCAGACCACGCTCCAGCTACAGCAAATTTGGCAATTTTGCTCGACCGTATCGGTGACGATGCTGGCGCAGCCGCAATGGCAAGCCGAGGCCTCGAGTTCTTCCCAGGACATCCAAGCCTTACCGATGTACTCAATCGGACAAAAAGCGCACCTGTTGAGTAATTGCGAGATGAAATTGAATCGACTGTTGCTAAAGGCACCTACCAAGAATCAACACTCAACGTTGTCATGGAGGAGACCGGCGTTGAAGATGCAGAAGCCATTCTTGCGGAAGCTGCACATCACGACCTCGACGGCGACGGCCACCTCGACAAAGAGGAACTCAAGAGTGCTGCCGGAATCGTAGCAGCAACGCAAATTGTTGAGGAACAAATCGAGGAAACCATCGAAGCAGAAATTCAAGAACGTCCAGAAGCAGAAGAAATCAATCTGGACAGGCTCACGGATGAAGCAACAGAACTTATTCGTCAAGGTGAGCCAAAGAAGGCTCTCGCACTGTTAAAACCTCATCTGAAAACCATCGGTGCGCAACATGCTGGCGCGTGGCGTATTGCAGGTGGTGCAATGGCTCGAATGGAACTTGACACCCATGCCATTGCTGCACTCGAGCATGCAATGAAACTCGATGAAACCGTTGCATCGGGATGGTACAATCTTGGCAGTCTCTATGCACGTAATGACAATCAAACCGGTGCTCTGGAAGCATTCGAAAAGACTGTTGAACTTGATGCACGTCACATCAAAGCACGTCGAAAATTGGTTGACTTCGCAAAGACAGAAAATGACGTTGGGACCGTCTTGTCACAAGGAATCCAGATTCTTGAACATCAAGACGACCCCGACCTTCGGAGTGAAATCATACAAACCCTACTTCAGTGCGGAGAGACTGAAGTTGACGTTCTTGAATACATCACTGGCATTCCTCCAACAATGCCTGAGGCGCCTCAACTTGCGCAGTACGCTTTGGATCTACTCAGTCCAGGCGCTTCTGTTGATCGAGCACGGGCACTTACTCTCAAAGGAGAAAACATTGAGGCAGTAACAGTCTGGAAGGAGCTTATCCAACACGACAAAGAGAATCCATCACTTTGGAGAGGACTTGCAAAGTCCCTTGAAGCCGCTGGAGACCTTGAAACAGCTCAGCGTTGCCACACGAAAGCCCGTGATTTGGAATCGCCGCCTCAACCAGAGATTGAAACGATTCCTCAACAGCAGTTCGACACTCCTCCTCCGCCACCAACATCGACACCTCCTCCTTTCGCACCAGAGCCACCAGCGATGGTTACGGAACCAATACAAGCACTACCAATTGAGCAGCAGGCTGTTGTCGAGGAACAAGCGACGAGTGCAGCAAACGATCTTCTTCTCACTCCGGTTGAACCTGTTAGCAAAACAGTTCCTGAGGAGGTTAATGTTGAGGTTGACCTTGCGAAAGCTGCTCTTGATGCCACAGCAATGGTTCAAATGAATCCAATTGTATCAGCCAATTCTAGTTCAGTAGCCAATCAAGACATCTCTTGGTACAACCAAGGCATCCAACTAATGGAAGATGGAAAATATCGAGAGGCTCTCTCATCCTTCGATCGAGCCCTACCTTCATTTGCACATGATAATCAGATGGTCATACGAATCCTCAATGGACGCGGTAACGCTTACTACTTTTTGGAAGAGTACCCGGCGTGTGTAGAGTCGTATCACAAAGCAATGATGATTGATCCTTCCAACGTGCGTGGGCAAACACTCTACAACATGGGAACTGCGTATGCAGAGAGGGAACGATTCCCCGATGCGATCAAGTGTTACGAGCAATCGATTCCACGTGGTCTTTCGGATGAAGAAGCAAAACGGGCAAAAGAACAAATCCGTCGTTGCACCATTCTTGAGAAAGAACGCAAGAAGAAACTCATGCGTCGATGAAACGAAGTCAGATTCATAATGGACCGATGGTTGGGGTAATCATGGACTGTGGAACGTGTGAGACTGCGCCAACAATCGAAGTTATTCAACCAAAGGTCGTTGATGTCACGTTGACAATCACAGAAAAGGCAATTGAAATGCTAACAGACGCCTTCGGTGATGATCGAAGCCATGATTTGTTGGTCGGTGTCCTATCAGGTGGCTGTTCAGGTTACATTTACGATCTACAAATTGTCGAATCAACCGATATCGACTGTCAAGAACTCGAAGTATCAGGCTTCAGAGTACTTGTTCCGAACGCTTCATCCCATCTTCTCGATGGAATTGAAGTGGATTATGTCGACCGTCTCATGGGTGGTGGATTCAAAATCAACAATCCAAACGCTTCGAGTTCTTGTGGTTGCGGCGAATCCTTTGCTTGAGGAACAACCATGGGCATCATCAAACTCGATGCATATGTATTGCTCATTTCAGGCCAGGATCGATACACATTCCTTGACGGCCTGTCCACAAACAAAGTTGATTCATCCTGCAGTACGGTTTTCACAACAACCAGTGCGAAAATCATTGATGTTGTTGATGTCATAGAAGTTGGAGACAATCTTGCCGTCATCGGCTATGAACCGTACAAAGACAAGGTTCTCGACCACCTCCAACCGAGAATACTCCAGCAGAATGTTACGATTCGAGATATAACCACTCTCAACAATGTTTACCTAAGCACTGAAAACTATCCCATAGAACCTGGCGTAACGATGAGCCGTTCATTCTTGGGTTGGATACTCGTAACATCGAAAAAAAATTCATTACAGGAATCCATGACACAAGATCAGTTTACAGAGTATAGGATCAAGAACATCATCCCATACCAAGGACATGAAATCACTTCAGATGTGCATCCATTCAATTGTGGCTTGGAAGATCTCGTCCATGAGTCCAAAGGTTGCTACATTGGCCAAGAAATTCTCACGCGGATGAGGAGTCGAGGTAAAATGGGCAAGCAGCTTGTACAAGTTCCAATTGACGCTAAAGATGCAACAAGCGTTGGAACTGAAAATGCGCTTGCTATTCGCCGAATGCCCCCATAACGATATAACATCAGCAACCTTCGAAGTTGCGTGGAGAATCTTGCTGAAAAGCCAGAACGTCGGTATGATATCGATTGGTTGCGCGTTATTCTCTTTGGGCTACTTATCCCGTTCCACGTAGCAATTGGCGTATATTGGTCAACCTATGGCGAAGGAATCAATCCAAATCTATCGGATGATCCTGACGACCGAAAAGAAGTGGCTGAAGAAGGAAACGATTACACATACGATTCCGTCGACCCAACCAGCATGTTCCTTCATTGGATGCACCAATGGAGATTAGCCGCCCTCTTCATGATCTCAGGGATGGGTACTGCTTTCGCATTCAAACGAAGAAATTGGAAAAACTTCTTGCTTGAAAGACTTCAAAGATTGTTGGTGCCAATGTTCTTTGGTATGTGGACAGTTGGATTTGTTGGCGGAATCATCACTGGAGGTGTTGATCTTGAAGGTAATTCATTCATAGATACGCTCATAGCATTCTTCGTCCATGTTCTGTTTACCTCGTTTCTTTTTTGGGTACCTTTGTTTGGAAAGATCATAGCATTGGGCCACTTGTGGTTTCTTTGGAATCTCTTTCTCTATTCCGTACTATGTATCCCAATCTTCCACATGGTTCAGAAGGATTCTGATGGAAGACTTGCAAGATTCTTTCGATCGGCATTTACGTTGAAGGGAGGATTCGGAATCCTCGTTCTATTCCCACTGCTTCTCTCGTCCACAGAATTGGCATTCAAGCCATGGTTCCCGGGTTTCATTGGCATTGGTTACGAATGGATATGGTATCTAGTGTTCTTCATTTTTGGATACATATGCATTGTTTCGAGAGATCTGTATTACGATTTCCTGAGTGCAAACAGGAATATCATAACCATTCTCACAATGATACTAACCGTTGCATTTGTCCTCATTCGCCTTCAACAGCATGAGGATGGAATTCCTTACATGGACGGTGGATGGATCGAAAACGATATTCTCCACAATCGGATGACGATTCTTGGTTGCTTCATTCACAGTTTTCACGCATGGTTTTGGTGTCTCACAGTCTTTGCATGGGGAGCCCATCTCCTCAACAAAAACAGCGCATCTCTAGCTTATCTAAATCAGGGAGTGTATCCATTTTACATCGTCCATATGCCACTGACATTCGCTGGACTGAGTATTGCAAAAGAATTTGGCTTCACCGGAATTCCTGCAGTCATCCTTAGCTGTATTTTTGTTTCAGCTGGCTGTTGGCTCATCTTTGAAACAGTTCGACGTACGGTTGTCACGCGTTATTTGTTTGGTATCAAAAATACGAAACAAAAGAAATCAGTTGTATCCCAAGATGTCAACCAATTGTGACTTGTAAAAATTACCAGACGTTTGTAGAGAATTGAGTTCGTCGTCGGTCAATTCCAACTCAAAAATATTCTCAACACCGTTTGATCCGAGAATGCACGGCACACCGATGTAGACATCATCCAACCCATATTGTCCTGTCATGAGACATGAAGCAGGCAGGAGCCGTCGTCGATTGTTGAGAACGGATTCTGCCATAACCGCCGCTGCCGATCCAGGAGCATAGAATGCTGATCCTCGCTCAAGCAATTTGACAATCTCTCCTCCACCACCTGCGGTTCGAGCAGAAATAGCATCGATTCGCTCTTGTGACATGAGTTGCGTGATTGGAATACCTCCAACCGTTGTGTATCGTGGGAGCGGAACCATCGTGTCACCGTGACCGCCAAGAACCATTGGACTCACATCTTCTTCAGCACAATTGAGTTCCAGCGCAATGAAGTGAGCCATTCGTGCACTATCAAGGACACCTGCTTGTCCAATGACTCGGTTTGAAGGGAACCCAGTCACTTTTTGCATGTGGTAGGTCATTAGGTCAAGTGGATTTGTAACAACAATGACAACTGAATCAGGTGCGTGATCACGGATACCTGCACCAACTTGAGCAACAATCTCTGCGTTCTTACCAATCAAATCTTCACGAGTCATACCGGGCTGACGTGGGAAACCACTCGTCACGACAACGACATCAGCACCAGCAATATCCTCATAATTAGACGTACCAGTGATGGTTCCATTGTAGTTCAAAACATTTGAATTTTGACTCATGTCGAGTGCTTTCCCTTTCGCAAATCCTTCGTAAATATCCAATAGAACAACATCTGCAATCTTCATATTTGCTAGAACAAATGCACATGTTGCACCTACGTTTCCTGCACCAATAACAGCAATTTTTCGACTCCCTCTTGACATGGTAACTCGCCAGTTGTCTGTCAAGGTCGGATGCTTTTAATCAAGAGGGTATGCGTGTGTCCCATTTCATGGAGTCCAAGGGTGGTATTGAAGAACCCCCTCACGTTCGCAAAAAACAACGGTGTTAGTATGAAGTTGGGAGTGCTCAAAGAACCAGAAGGAGAGACACGTGTCGCAATCGTTCCAACAAGTCTCAAGAAGCTCCAAAAAGCGGGTTTTGAGGTTGGGATCGAAGCCGGTGCAGGAACTGCGGCGAACTATCACGATGCCGAGTACGAAGCGGCCGGCGCCACCGTTGGAACACGCAGCGATGCTCTCGCTTGTGAAAACATCATTACCATTCGATTCCCAGGCGTTGAAGTAATGAAAAAAGGTACAAATCTCGCATGTGTATCCGATCCATTCCGCAACCCACAGTTCGTCAAAGACTGCCTCGCATCCAATATCACACTCCTTTCGATGGACATGATTCCACGACGTTTGAGTCGAGCCCAATCAATGGACGTGAACTCAAGCCAAGACAACCTTGCAGGATACAAGGCCGTTCTTCTCGGTGCAGCACACGTTCCAAAGGGCATTCCTATGATGACAACCTCAGCTGGAACAGTACGTCCTGCTAAAGTGGTAATTATGGGATCTGGTGTTGCTGGTTTGCAAGCCATTGCCACAGCAAAGCGACTGGGTGCAGTCGTTTATGCATCCGATGTAAGGAAATCAGCAGCAGAACAAATCGAATCTGTTGGTGGTCGATTCATCGAGGTTGATGGAATGGACGATTTCGAGGATGAAGCCGGTTATGCAAAGCCCCTTACTCCTGAATTTATCCAGAAGGTCAACGATACAGTATGTGGAGTCGCATCGGATGCTGATATTATCGTCACGACGGCACGAATCTTTGGCCGTCCAGCGCCGATTACTGTTCCATCGAGTGCGGTTAAGGAATTCAAATCAGGAGCAGTTGTGGTCGATATGAATGCTGACGTGGGAGGAAACTGCGAGGATACAGTTGCAGGAGAAGTCATCACGACTGACAATGGAGTCATCGTTGTCGGAACCTCAAATCTACCAGGTACAATAGCCACAACCGCAAGCATGCTGTATTCCAACAACCTCACAACATTCATTACTTCACTTGTCGATGATGGAGCCATCGTTATCTCTGAAGACGACGACATTTTGGTCGGTGCTCCTGAAGGCAGCGACTTCTATGTCAACGGTATGGGAGGCGTTCTCATCTGTCAGAACGGAGAAATGCATCCAAAGCAAACCCGGTTGGGAGGTGCCCTCGAATGACCCCTGAATTTTTGATTGGAAATATTACACTGTTCGTACTTGCTATTTTCCTTGGTTTTGAACTCATCACCAAAGTTCCTGCGACACTTCACACTCCATTGATGAGTGGTGCAAACGCCATTTCAGGAATCTCAATCATCGGTGCTCTCATCGGTGCAAATGTAGCGTATGATGGTGGTGCTACTGCCGTTTCAGGTATCCTTGCTTTTGTTGCGGTTGTTCTTGCCATGATCAACGTCGTTGGAGGATTTGCTGTGACGAATCGTATGCTCAACATGATTGCTGGTAAGAAGCGAGGAGGTGCTTGAGATGCAAGATTGGATTTCACTCGGTTACCTGTTGTCTGCGGCCCTGTTCATTTTCGGTCTCAAGAAGCTCGGACATCCTCGAACTGCGCCATTTGGGAACCAACTCGGTGCTCTTGGTATGCTTGTTGCGGTTGTAACAACCATCCTTCAAATGGGGCTTGGCGATGGAATAGAATGGGTACTCATCGGAGCAGGTCTCGTCATTGGTTCGCTCATCGGACTCTGGATGGCCATTCGTGTCGAAATGACTGGTATGCCAGAACTTGTCGCTCTCTTCAACCGATTTGGTGGAGCTGCATCTGCGCTTGTTGCTCTTTCTGAGGTATGGAGATACATGGAAGATTCTTCCAATGTTCCAACCGACCAACTTGAGATAACCGTCATCATGGTTGCTGCTGGTTTGTCTGCACTCGTCGGATGGATGACACTCACCGGTTCCCTTCTCGCTATGTTCAAACTCAAGGGAGGCGTGAGCATCTTCGGAAAGTGGATCAAAACACCAACATGGGGCCCTGTTTGGCTGAATCCAGTCAAGGTAATGATGGTCGTTGGGGTTGCTGTTCTTATCTACCTCAGCATCGATGCACCAACGGATGAAAATTACCTCTGGGGAATCATCGGTATTTCGTCCCTGTTGGGTATTGTCCTAGTCCTTCCAATCGGAGGAGCGGATATGCCTGTTGTTGTCTCCCTGTTGACCTCGCTCTCCGTACTGTCAGCCGCCTTTAGTGGGTTCATCATCGGAAACTCTGTGCTCATCGTTGCAGGTTCTTTGGTGGGCGCATCTGGGCTCATTCTCACCTTCATCATGTGCAAGGCGATGAATCGAACGTTACCAGATGTTTTGTTCAAGTCCTTTGGCGGTAGTGGCGAAAAGGAATCTCTAACCCGTACGAAGGTCGGGTCAGACCCTGACGAAGTTGCTATGATGCTTGACGGAGCACAGAAGGTCATCATCGTCCCTGGTTATGGAATGGCTGTATCTCAATGCCAGCACCAAGTCAAGGAATTTGCAGATCTCATCGCTGAAAAGTACGATACAGAAGTCAAGTACGCCATTCACCCAGTAGCCGGTCGTATGCCGGGTCACATGAATGTGCTCTTGGCAGAGGCAAATGTACCGTACGAACAACTCATCGAAATGGATGAAATCAACCCAGAATTCCCTGATTGCGACGTTGCTCTAGTGATCGGTGCAAACGATACAACCAATCCTGCTGCACGCAGTGGAGAAGGTCCTCTCGCAGGGATGCCAATCATCGATGCAGATGCTGCTCGAACTGTGGTTATCGTCAAGAGGTCGCTCTCCGTTGGATACGCAGGTGTTGACAACGACCTGTTCTACATGGACAAAACCATGATGCTCTTTGGCGACGGAAAAGCCATGATGACTGGACTCAACAACGCCATCAAAGAGTCTTGATTCCATGGACTTGAAGGAACGTTGAAAGGATGAATTGGAGTGGCCAAAACGGAGAGGGAATCATGAGGTCAAGGACACTTCTCATTTTGTTGCTTTCTATTTGCCTTCTTGCGCCGGTTGTTGCCAACCCAAACGGCCCACCGTGGATCAATCCAATCAACGGTGGATTGACCGTTGAAACCGGATGCACCTGCCACGGCGATGGCGTTCCATCCAACGATGTCGTCGTATCGATTTCAGGCGTTCCACGTGCATACGCTCTTGGAGAATCCTATGAATTCACCATCAACCTACAACATGCATCGTATGATAATGGAGGTTTCTTACTCAGCGACTACGGATCAGGGACCTTCACTGCTGGAGAAGGCACACAGATTGTTACTGACACCGATGGCTCTGAACCAGGAGCGGTATCACAAACGGCTCCCAGCAACGATTGGGTTGTCATCTGGACCGCACCATCAACTGATGTTGGGGATGTTTCCTTTTCACTTGCTGGTAACGCAGTCGATGGTATGAAC
>JAAXIR010000024.1 GCA_012270265.1 Candidatus Poseidoniales archaeon | reverse complement strand
CCAATTGGGCTCGCCATAAACTGCTCAGAACCGATAAGGTTCTTCATCGAATCGCTTAGTTGAGAATGGTTTGTTGCTGTTCCCCGAACAAATTCTCAGCCATTGTCGAAGCAACATCCATGTCGTTTGAAAGTGCAAAATGGAGCTTAACAACAGCGGCCTCAGGTGATGATGTCAAGCCATGCCCGAGAAGCCCAATGTCCTGTTGAATTCGTCCTTTCGAGTAGACGTTCATGTTGACCGGTCCGTGGATGCATTGATTGACCACCAATGCTGGAATCTTCAACTGAGCAAGAGCATCGTGAAGTTCGATGTTTTGAGGGGCGTCGTTGTTTGGATTTTCAATCGGTAGATGTCCAAGTCCGGTTCCATGGATGACAAGTGCATCGACGTTTGAGCCAACTGCATCATGAATCTCTTGCGTTGACAGCCATGGGCCTGCAATCATTTGCCGGATGACAATGTTCTCATCAAAACGGGACGCTTCCGACGTGACAGGTCTCGATTGGAGTGCTGATCTCGCTTCCTCATAGTGATGTCCTAGATTGAGGCTGACATCTGAATTTTCGATATGGACTGTTGCAAGAGGCATGGTATTGACTGGGCGAAAGGCATCGCGCCGGCTTGAGTGAAGTTTCCGAACGCCGGTTGCTGCATGGATTGAGCAAGCCCCATCGTCGCTCGTTGTGTGCATGGAAACAACGACTGCGTCGCTGAGTTCACCTGTTGGTTGCGGTCCTTCTGCAGCCCACTTGACAGCAGAAATCAGATTCTGTGCAGCATCCGAGGAAGCTCGGTCGCTGGAGCGTTGCGATCCAACGAAGGCAATGCGTCCTGGTGGATTACCGCCCTTTCCACACCAAGCGAAGGCGACAGCTGAAGCGGTGATGTGGAGCGTATCGGTTCCGTGTGTGACAACGACACCTACACAACCATCAGCAAACGCTCGCTCAGAAGCATCGATGATTTGATTCCAATGATTTGGACGGATATCTTCACTGAACATGTTCCCTATTTTGTGCACATCAAGATTAGCGATGTTCAGAAGTTCTGGAACGTGTTCAACCAATTCCGATGGCTCGAACTGAGCCGTTACAGCTCCAGTCGTATAGTCGACTTTCGAAGCGATGGTTCCTCCAGTATGGACAATACGGACTGTGGGCAAGTCTGGATTCATCGCTGGTGCATCGGAATCAATGGATTCAGTAGAGGCTGGTTGTTGGGTGGATAGAATCTCAATTGATGAGATGGGATGGCTAATATTGTAGCCGTTAGCGAGTTTAACCGTCATATGCTCAGCAACTGCTGGAGGTAAAACAACGCCCTCAATCGTGGTGTCACCATCATGCGTTGTGAGTTTGAGCCGGACGTGGCTACCAACATCAGGGGCTTGTGCCATGGTGCTTGGAGTGGGCTCAAGCCCTTCAACAATGCGATGGTGGTGCCGGGAGCGGGGCTCGAACCCGCGACCTTCGGATGTCTCAGACACCACAAGGGGCTTTGCACGTCATACGATCGCCTTGAAGGCTGCCCTATGAGTCCGACGCGCTACCAACTACGCCACCCCGGCCTGCCCTCGCCTGCGAAACCCCCCATTTGAAGAATGCGGGTTCAAACAGAAGGAATCCGACCGCATCCTTCATTCACTCTCACCCATCCGAAGGGTCATGGTCGACCTCTCGACGGCGATGACTGCGGCCCAAGGCGAACGTCGTCAGCGAACGCAAGGAGGTGACAAGGAAAAGAAGGTACGTCGAACCGGACGCAACCTCGGTATCGAAGCATTCGATCCTGTCAAACACGTTCAGAAAGAAAAGGCAGACACTGCATCAATGTGGCTTGTTCTAGCCTTCTCTTTGACCATCACGCTCCTCATGCGCTATGTTTTGATGGATTCAACGGATCCTGAGAATTCCAAGATTTTGTACATTCTCCCGTTGACATGCATCTTCCTCATTCCGACGCTTCACCGCACGGTGATGCCTGAGCGATTCGTCGAGCATTACGGAGGCGGTACTTGGTTCAAGGCAGCATTCTTGCACACGTTCACGTTCCTTGCGTTGTCGTTTCTTTTGGTCAACCCACCGTTCGGCGACATCGCAGCACCAGAACTTGCGAGCAAATGGACGGTTGTTGCCGATGACGGCGAGGAACTCGCTTATCCGCATAGCATGGCCACATCAGGTGCCACTTTGACGTGGCACACAGACGGTTCTCCAGTGCTTGAAGGTGAAGCATGGTTGTTGTTTGGATTGATGGATAACGTCAACTCCGATGGAGCAGTTGTCGAAGTCACGCGGGAGTCTCAGGCCAACGAAACAATTCGGGAAGACAATATTTCGTATTGGATCAGCAACGCTGACCGAATTGCTAACGGTACGTCAACATCCAACAAGTCAGCACCAAATCTGACGCCGCACGGCGATTTGGATCAGCCCTTCTCTGTATATCTGGGCGCCGATCTTGAGGAAGGAACTCACAAGATTATCGTGAAGATTACTGAGGAAGGTGATCCATGGCAAAACGTGCAGGAATACACTTGGAACTTGATCATCTCGAGCGAATCTGCTGTTCAAGACAGCATGTCCGAGTGACGCCTGAGAATCTTCTCAAACACGGCATCAATTTTTTTGGACAATCTGAGTTCCACGGTCCGTTGATTCAATTGCTGAATTCGATAACTTCGTATGAAACCGACAAGTGGTGTCCACGACAAAACATCGAGAAGGGTGTCAATCGTTTGGTGCATGATGCTCCGAGTATGCTCCAAATGACCCTCTTGTTGCCGAGGCGTTTCGAAAAGTGAAAGTGAACAATCAATTTCTCAACATGGTGACGAGTTTTGCTGTCATGGCATCCAGCTGGATTTTTTCGCCACCGCCTTCAACCAGACGATAATCGAGCTCTGGACTGATTGCTGTGAGGTCTAATTTGTCGATCACTGAAATGAAATCGAAGTTGTACAACTCTCGGTGGAGTTGGCCGACGAAATCTGTTCCTGCTAGCCCATATTTGTTCAAGAGTTCCTGAAGGCGTCGGCGAGCAACGTGGAATCCATCGTCTTTGCACGCCATGATGTACTGATGGAGCGCCTCGGGCGGAGCAGTGGCTGATGTTTCGTATACGATGGAACGAGTGATGGTTTCGCTAATGGCCGCAGACACTTGCAAGGCGGTGATGGCTCTTCGCAAATCGCCTTGAGCAATTTTCGCAAGGGCTTCTGCAGCATCGGCTTCGAGTGCTACGTTCTCTTCGTTTGCGACATGCTTGACTTGGTCGAGAACTTCAGAATCAGCGAGTGGGCGAAATCGAAACACTGCACAACGTGATTGAATCGGCTCGATGACTTTGGAGGAATAGTTGCACGAGAGGATGAATCGACACGTCTCAGCGTATTGTTCCATGATTCGACGCAGAGCGCCTTGAGCATCGTTTGTGAGTGCATCGGATTCATCGAGAAAAATGATCTTGAATTTTGCATCGCCATACGGTTGTGTTCGAGCAAATTGCTTGACTTTGGAACGGATTTTGTCCAAACCTCGTTCATCCGATGCGTTCATTTCGAGCAAATTGTCACGATAGTGTTCGCCAAAGACGTCCTTGGTCAGAGCCATTGCAGCCGTTGTTTTACCAGTTCCGGGCGGTCCTGCAAAAAGCAAGTGCGGGAATTCTTTGTGCTCGGCATAGACCGATAAACGACTGACGACAGAGGCTTGTCCTCGGATTTCACCCACACTCTGTGGGCGATGTCGCTCGACCCATAGTTCGCTCATGATTTCAAGAGAATGGCGAGCATCTTTCAACATTCGGATTGGATTTTTTCAAGCCCAAATCCCGCCCCCCTTTAGGGGGGCGCCCGCCGAATCAGTCATAACCTTCCACACCTTAGGTCGAATGAGCGCCATGAGAAACAGCACCACAAATCGAAATGTCTTCACAGCAGTGACTCTCATCCTGATGTTCCTTCTTGCCGACGTCTTTGTTCCATCCGCCTTCCCTGCTCCAGAGGTTTTGGAAGAGGAGCCAACGGTCCAGCACGTTATTTCAACCATCAGTCCGACCCTGGATACCTACATCGATTCCGATAATCCGAACGACGACTATGCTGGTGAGGATACGGGTCTTCTCGGCGTATCTGGAACAAGTGATGCGCGACTTCTACTCTCATTCCCGCTCAACTTTGCTTCGACCGACTCCATCCATTCCGCTCGCTTGGAT
>JAAXIR010000176.1 GCA_012270265.1 Candidatus Poseidoniales archaeon | reverse complement strand
GCCTCACGGCCTCGGAACGCAAACGTTCCCATTCCTAAGCTGAAGAACAAAAGAGGTAGGTGCAAAGCAAATCGAAGTTGATCCCATGTGAACGATTTCGCATCCATATCGGATGATTGTGCTGCAGAGTCGCCCACAAGGAATTGCAACCCTACGGTTGTAACCATGGTGACGAGCGTTAAGAGCAGTGGGAACAAGACGACCTGTCGCTTCTTTGCAAAGTCGATGTTTTCCCTCCACTCTTCTCGGAACATGTAACGGAACGTGGTCGAAAAGGCAGCAAATCCACGCTGTGGTTCGAGCAGTTTGACACCACCGGTTGAGGTTCC
This sequence comes from Candidatus Poseidoniales archaeon, assembly GCA_012270265.1. Lineage (GTDB taxonomy): Archaea > Thermoplasmatota > Poseidoniia > Poseidoniales > Poseidoniaceae > MGIIa-L2. Next base: position 3,895 of record JAAXIR010000176.1, on the reverse strand, counting down.
GAGGGACGAAGATGCCGTACCGTCGTAGGTTCCCACAACATCATCCCAGTCACGAGAGACAATGCTGGAGGCGGACATAATCACTCCTCCTCTGCGTTGATTCCTTCTTCTGTATGTCGTTCCACTTCTTCGATGGAATGACCGACGAGGCGAATGAAAACATCCTCCAAGGTCTCGTCTTCTGACTCTTTCAAACCAGAGACCGTTCCAGCAGCGAGGACGCGTCCATGATTGATGATGGCCATTCGATTGCACATGCGTTCAGCCATCTCAAGGACGTGTGAACAGAGGAAGATGGTGCCTCCATTTGCAACATGGTCGAGCAACCACTCTCTACATTTTCTCTGATAAATTGGGTCAAGATTGGCGAACGGCTCGTCCAAAAACAACAGCTTGGGCTTGTGGATGAAGGCTGATGCGAGCATGACCTTCTGACGCTGACCTTTCGACAAGTCCTTGCACATCGTATCACGCTTTTCTTGCAAACCGAACCAATCGAGCCAGTACTCAACCTGCTCGTCGAGATCTTCAAGTCCTCGCAATCGAGCAACGAATTGAAGGAACTCAGTTGGTGTTAGGAACGAAGGTGGCGATTCTGATTCAGGAACGATACCAATGTTGGCCTTCAATTTCTGAGGCGATTGCTTGGCATCAACACCCAAGCATTCGATTTGACCGCTTGATGGTGGCAGTTGGCCGGGGCGGAGCTTGATAAACGTGGAGTTTCCAGCTCCAGTGGTCCCAAAAACGCCAAAGAATTCACCCGAATGGACTTCAACGTTCAATGGATGTAGAGCAACGAACTCTCCGTATCGCTTTCCCATGTCGACTGCGCGTACGAGAGGTTGTGCATCATCGCCCATACACTCACGAATCAACTGGAGGTTTTCATTGCTTGCTTGAAGCACCTAAGCGGTGCATCGGTGGACTCTTGAACTTCCTTCACTTGCGATTTGTATGACGCCCCCTCAAGACGACGTTTTGACGATTGAAACACTACCTGTTGAAACATGCGATGACGGTACTGTTGTGGCTTTGGTGACCATCAACCGGCCCAACAAATTGAACGCATTGAACGCTGATGTTACGTCTGCCATGAAAGCCATGGTCGCATGGGCAGAATCCGAAGATGCTGTTCGTTGCATCGTTGTCACAGGCGCACAACCGCTCATTCCTGAAGAAGGAAAGCGAGCAAAACCAAATGCATTTGTTGCAGGTGCTGACATCACGGAATTCCTCGGTGCCGGAAGCGAGGAAATTACGGTCAAATTCACCGATAATGCCATCGAAGCATTGTGGAATATGAGTAAGCCAACCATTGCTATGGTCGATGGTTTTGCTCTTGGAGGAGGTCTCGAAGTTGCTTGTTCTTGCGACATTCGAATTGCAAGTTCACGATCGAAGTTTGGAACCCCCGAAATTAATCTCGGACTTATTCCAGGCTACGGTGGCACCCAACGGCTTGTCTCATTGCTCGGTTATGGAAAAGCCTTGGAAATGGTGTACACTGGAGAGATGATTGCGGCTGATGAAGCACATCGAATTGGTCTTGTCAACCATGTTGTTGAAGCTGAAGAATTGAAACAGAGAACGATGGAGATGGCTTGTTTGATTGCAAGCAAATCGAGCAATACACTTCGTGTGGCCAAGGAAACAATGCGATCCGCTCTCGATGAAGGATTAACCGAAGGTGTTGCAACCGAAGCCAAAGCCTTCGCAGGTTTGTTCGATACTGAAGACAAAGAAATCGGTGGCAAAGCCTTTCTCAACCGAGAGAAGGCTGAGTGGAAGCACAAGTGATCAGAAGCCGACAATCATGTGCCACGCAATGGCAAAAATGGCAACGTCAGCAATGGCGTGAGCGACCCAAGCGACCCATACGCTTCGATATTGGACGTAAATCCATGAGAAAATCACGCCCCCAATAAACACACCGAGGGAAGCCAACGCGTTCCCGAGTGGGTCGATAAAGAAGGCCAGAGCAATGGTATGATGCAACGTGAATATCCCTGCAGAAAGGAGGATTGGAAGCCACTTCCCTCCTACCAATTGTTCCAGTTTTGAAGTAATGAACCAGCGAAACACATACTCTTCTAAGACCGAATTGATGAAGATCCAGAAAAGAATGCCAAGAGCCAGTTTCCATGGAACTGTGAGGCCGAATGGGTCAAGGATCTCATACAAATCTTCGTCCCGTAACACCAAATCTCCGAGAATAAAATATGCGATTGCAATCACAAGAGCCATGCCTATGCCGAGCAGGGTTGATGTCATCCATCCTCCATGTTCAGGCATGGAATAGGAGCGCTCTCCTCCTTCGACCTTGGTGTACCAATAGGCAGGCAAACCGAACATCCACATTTTGGTAAGAACAAACACAACGGCTGCGATCATACCTGCTTTCAGTGCAAAACCTGTGACAACAGAAACGGTCGGTGCAATACCAACAAGGGCAAGGCCAATCAAGGCACGTCGCTTTTCGTTCCGTGTTGATTGAACGAGTGCTTCCATCAATAAGCCTCAATCTTCGTCCATTTCCATCTTCAGTGCTGCCAATGCTCCGGATGGGCTTGGCAGGTCGGGAAGTGGGAGCGGATTACCGTCTGGTCCAATCAATGGTGGGAGTTGTGGGAGCGCCGGCTCTGGAGCTTCTTGGGTTGAAGCCACTGCTTCAAACCCAACATCGAGTTGCGAACGATACTTGAGAATCCGTTGGTCATCGATTCGAATAAATGTTGCACCGTAGATGTGCCCAGGGTCTGGATTGAGTGGCTCATCGAGAACCGAAAGGCCGTGTCCTTCGTTTTGCAAAACAGCAACAAGGTCTTCTCGAACGACGTTCTCTTCCCACATACGTGAGGTTGATGCTCGAATGTCAGCCATCTGAGAACGTCGGCGTGCCTCAATTCGTGCTCGAATTTCACTGTGTCGCGAGGCACGTTCCTTGACCGTGGCCTGAATGTCTGCTTCCTCGACGGATTCAGGACTGACTTCGACGACGTATTCGTCTGCAACGTGAACTGTTTCCACTTCAACAATCGGGAGAACATCCATCGGGACATCTTTGTCATCATTGGTTGCAGCCATGGCTGCTTGCTGTGCTTGCTGAGCAGCGAGAATCTTTGCAGCCTTACGCTCTTTGAGCGACATTGTCTTGGTTTGCTCGGATGGTGTCGCTATAGTTTCTTCTTCCGAGACTGCCTCAGAGGAGGAGGCACTGACTGCCTCCACCGCTTTCGATTCTATAATCGGCTGTGCAGGCAGTTCGAAATCTGGCGTTCCGGAGAGAATGAACACCAAACCGAGAACGACCATGATTCCGATGACAATCCACTGCTGGTTCTCTTGCATTTCACCAACAGTAGCGAAATAGAACAACAGGGTTGCAACAAACGCCAGTGCGATTGTGTTGCGGAAGAATCCCATGCCTATCGCTCCATCCAAGAACTCCCTGCTTATGACGATGATGCCGCCTCGGTTGTTGAAAGTAATTCAAGAAGACCGTCCAATGCCTTCCTTCGATGGCTGAATTTCTCCTTGATTGAAAGGTCCACGTCAGCGAACGTCAGGCCGTTCGTCGTCTGAACAATGCCTTCTCGCTCGATATCGTTTGGTACAAAGATTGGATCGAATCCAAAACCATCCTCTCCGCTTGCTTCTGCTGCGAGAACGCCTTGACATACACCTCGAGAAATGAAGACATCACCATCCAGAAGAAGCGCAGCGACCGCCTGGAACTGAGCGTTTCTGCTGTTGTTCCCTTCCATCAATTTGAGCATACCATTGCAACCAAGCGTCTTCAAGACGTACGCCGAGTAGACTCCAGGAAAACCATCCAAAGCATCCACAAACAGGCCAGCAGCTTCGACCATCAGTGCATCGTCTGGATGTGGAA
>JAAXIR010000163.1 GCA_012270265.1 Candidatus Poseidoniales archaeon | reverse complement strand
ACCGCAGAAGTCACAGACATTCTCGAACTCCAATTCGACAATGGAACCGAATGGGTCTACAAGCTGCGGATGTCTGCAGATTTCGACAAGAGTGGTGTCGAACTTGAAGGGTTCACGGGGAATGCCGAAATCCAGTTCACGCAAACCGAATACCTTCGAGTGAGCGACTTTGCGACTGTCAAGAACGACCTCGACTTGTACATCAAGTTCATTCCATACGGTATCGGTTCGCTCACACAAATCCTCGGTGATATCACGATTACGAACGAATACAGCCCTGCTACGGAGGCGTATGATTTCCCACTCCGCTACGGTGAGAGGTGGACTTCACTGACAACCGCATCCTCGCAATGGTCTGGTCAAAGCGATTACATCACACCGTTCCCGCCACCAGAAACAGATACCAACACCACAACATGGGAAGTCACAGACATTGGACAACCTCGAAACGCCATCGGGGCTGGGATTGCTTACAGTGGCTGCGATGCATCGTACGAACTGACATCATGGAACTCTGATGGCGTCTCAACAGGGTACCGATGGTACTGCCCAGCGGTCAACAATTACGCATGGCGGCATGCCGAAGAAGACGTTGGACTGACCATCGATTTCCGTTTGAAGCAATACATGCCAGTTGGAGCGACGGGCGTGGAAAGCAACAGCGACCCAGGTACTCGGCCGACATGTGTCGAAGTCGATCCTGAGCGTTCTCTCACAGCACTTGATTCACCACTCGAAGTTTGGGTTCACCTCAGTCCATCGTGTTATGGAACCATTGATGGTGTTGGGGTCGAGGTTGCATACGATGGCGCTTCCACCACTGTCTACACCGCTTCAAACGGTTCAGCGAGCACAACGATTGATTCGGGCAGCAGCATTGACTATTCTGCAACGAACACGGACTGGTCCAGTCATGGCATCATGGCGAAATCTGGAAGCTACGTCGGTGCAGCAACCATTACGCTCGATGAGTATCTCGTTGGCCTTGATTTGATTGCAGACGAAGAGCGAGCTGTCATCATTCGAAACAGGAGTGGAGTTGTCAGCACTGTCAGTTCCCTATCGGGTTACAATGTCCTTCCGGGCGATGACTTAACCATCGAGGTCGCTGTTGTCAACAAAGGAATCACAACATCGACTGCAACTGATTTACGAATCTATCATCCTGATGGGTCCATCTTCGACCTTGGTTTGCCAGCGCTCTCAACATACGAATCACACAAAGTCAATTTCACTTGGGCGGTTCCCGCTGATGCAGTGATTGGAACCTTTCCAATTCGATGGGAATCCGATCCTCTGCAAGTCAACACTGCAGATGCGAATGCCGATAACGACCTCGGTGAAATTGAGTTGTTCATTGGACGTCTACCGACAGCAGTCCTCGAGCCCATCGAAGTCTACACAAACGTCGAGACAGTCATCAATGCATCAGGTAGTTTTGATGAAGATGGGGGCAACGTATCCTGTCTGTTCAATGTTCCTTGGTACGACGGTACTCGCTCAGCAGCGTGGACACGAGTTGAATCCACGGACTGCATGCTGAATTGGACATGGACAAACGATGGTGAATATCCCATCGAGGTTACCATTACCGACGAAGAACAAGACCAAGTCGAAGGCATTCTTGATGTTGTCATTTTGAACCGAGCTCCAAACATCGAGGTCATTAGCGCTCGTACCGAGGTCAAAGTCGAACATCCTGTTACGCTGTATGCTTACGCAAACGATACAGATTCTGAAGACCCATTTCCTGGAATCGTGGATGTGTACTGGCCAAATGCAATCTGTGAAGAAGGATACTACACGCGAATTTGTACAACGACTGCACCAACTGAAGGATGGCATACATTCCAAGCCGTTGGTGTTGACGACGATAGTGCCATGACCATGGCTAGCATCGATATCCGATTCACCAACATCAACCCTCACGGGCTGTCCGTCACCATGACCAATGAAAGCGGCCCCCTACCGCTTGATGTCCAGCAAACCTGGCATGTTCAGGAAGACCAAATGGTCAATCTCCGTGGCCAAGCGCTTGATTCAATCGATGATTTGGATGGCTTAACCCACCGATGGTGGCCAGATGATGCACAACCAAATCTCATCAAAACCTTCGATGGGCGTGTTTCAGAATTTGAAATGATGTGGGAGACATCGGGCCTCCACCGCATGCGTCTCGAAGTAAGTGACTCTGAAGGAGCCAGCAGCGGTACGTACGAGCGATGGGTGAGTGTTGCAAATGTTCCACCAGTTGTTCAACCTCTGGAGCAAGTTCTCCCTCTCGCTGAAGGAGAAGAAGTTCGATTGGTCGGCAATGCAACCGATACGCCCTCCGATTACGATACCTTGATTCGTTGCTGGGATGTTGATCCCGGTCTTGATTCCAACGACATCGGCGGTGCTGATGATGATTGCGATGTGGTTGGCGATGAGCTGGTTTGGCACTGGAACACAAGCGGAACACACACGGTCATCTATCACGTAACCGACGACGACGGGGTGCGTGTCAGTGAGATTCTCTCCATTGAAGTCCTCAACATCCCACCAATTGTTCGGACCAAGGACATTGTCTGCAACGCCCTCGAAGCATGTCTATTGGATGCAACTGGAACAATCGACTCCATCAATGATCTCGACCAAATCACGGTCGTTTGGGATCTCGACACATCCGTTGACAGCAATGGAGATGGTGTCAAAGACAATGATGCCGACAAAATCGGTAAACAAATCGAGCATGTATTCACCCGTGAGGGATCTTATACAATCCGAGTCATTGCCTGGGATGAAAATCCAGAACGACCCGGAACTCGGGTCATCAATGTTGAGATCGGTGCCCCAGAACGTACCATTGTGGAGGAATTGGGGGCTGCCTTCATCGGCGATGAAGCCAATCCTGTTGCTCAACTTTCATTGCTGGCGTTTATGCTTCTTGTCCTTGGTATGATGACCCGCCGTCGACGGTCAGGGCGACAACAACGAGCCATGGATCGGCTTGACCAGCAGCAGAACGCAATTTTCAGTGATGAGGAGGTCGGCCTAATGCCGCATGAAATCTCAGCACGTCGAAATCGTCCACACGATCCGCCCGTTGAACGGGCCTTTGATTCAGTCAACATAGGCCCTACGCCTACAACTGGACCCCCTCTCCCTGAAAGCGGATTGCCTGAGGGGTGGACGATGGAGCAGTGGGAGCACTATGGCCAACAATGGCTCGACTCGCAGGCTGACAATTCCTAAGTACAAGGAAGCAGACATTAAGGTATGGCGAACCGCTTTTTGACTTTACTTGTTTTGTTCCTTTTGGCAGGTTCATCGAGTGTGCACTTTGTCAACAACGACGCAACGACACTCGATGTGCAACCATCTGTTGAACTATCTTCTGGCACAACAAGCTCCACAGATGTTCCAAGTTCGCGCATCGGTGACAAGTGGACCTCTGACCCACAATTTCATGTCTCTCAACTGCTAGCACAAGCCAACGTATCTGCAAGCCTCAATACACTCACCGGAGATACTGTTTACGAGATTGATGACATCTTTTTCATCAATGTTGACGGCATCCAAACGCTTGCATACAAGATGCTCATTGAAGGAGAATTCTCATCCGGAAACAGTGGCGCTACACTCGAAGGCGTTACTGGAAGGCTCGACATCGATTATTCTGGCGAAGACATCGTACGAGTTCGAGATCTCGCAGTCATCAACTCGGAATTTGAGTTGGACGTCAACTTTGCACCATTCAATCTTGGCTTCTTATCGCAAAATTTGGCTACAATATCCTTTGACACCTATTACGACCCTCCAAAAGAAAAATACGATTTTCCAATGAGGACGGGCGATCAATGGTACATGCCATTCATGTCCGGTACAAGCGTAAGCGGTTCATCTGATTACTTTGACCCGACCGAGTTTGACACACAAGGAGCTGAAAATACCTCCTGGCAGGTCACCAAGGATGGAATTCCAACGGAAGATGGTCAAAACATCAAGTACGAAGGATGCGATGATTCGTACAAAATCAACGAATGGAACGCAACAGGCGTCAGTGCTGGATTTAATTGGTATTGTCCTGCTGTTCGATTTAACTCTTGGATTCGAATCTCAAACGCTGCTGGTTTTACCATTGATTGGCTCTTGAAAGACTACGAACCCGTTGATTCGTTTGGCGTTGACAAAAGAAAAAATCCTGGTGATCGGAATGTCGACATCGAGGTTGAGACACAATTTATTGCCACACTACCAGACTCAGAATCAAAGATATACGCAACCTACTCGGTAGCTCCAAACGGCATACCAGAGGTCAACAAAAACCTCCAGTTGCGTTACGAAATGGCGGGAACGCTGATCAATCCAATTACCAACAGCAGTGGTATGATTGAAGAGGTAATCAACGTTTCAAATGTCGTGGATGACACCATCGCTAGCGATGATTTTAGCAGCAACGGCGTGATTGTCTGGGATCCAGTTCAGGAAATTATTGGCGTCGCCACAGTTGTCATCGACTTGTCTGTTGTTGGCATCGATTTGGTTGCCCAAGAAGATTCAATCATCGTTACGCGAACTCGCGATGGCGAGGTTGTGACCCTGTCAAAATCCATTGGTTACAACGCCTTGCCAGGTGACGAACTCTCCTTCTCTCTACCAGCCCAAAACAGAGGTGTTTTGCCATCTCCTTCAACAGAAATGGAAATTGTTGTTCCCGATGGTGATTCAAGCCGACAGGCTGTTCCATCCATCGATGCCTACAGTGAACAACGTATTGTAATCGACTGGATCGTTCCTGAAAATTCCACCATCGGCAACCAGACATTGACCTTCACCGTCGATCCTGATGAGCTCATCACTGGGGACGCCAATCGAAGCAACAACCAAGCTACTGTTGACGTGTTCATCGGCCGTGCGCCGAACGCATCCATCACCATTGACACTGGGAATTACACGTTTGAGGAGGTCTTCATTGACGCTCGTTCCTCCTTTGATCCTGATGGTGGAGACGTCGAGTGCCGATTTGAAATTGAATCACGTCCAGGTCTTGTCGATGTCATTACAACGCCAGATTGTGCCATCAATTGGAACTGGTCCGACGACGGTGACTGGGAATTACGAACCATTGTAACCGACAATGAACTCGATACAACGGTATTGGTAAGCAACGTCACAATCCTCAATCGAGCACCGTACATCAACCTCAGCCACCCAGCGGAAATTACTGTCGAATCCTCCATCACCATCGATGCCACTGATAGTGGAGATATCGACACAGTGTCTCCATCAGGCCAGCAAGTCAGTGTTTCTTGGCCAGATTTGAACTGTCTTGAAGGATTAACACAACCGACGTGTACTTTTTCGCCACTTGAAGAGGGAACGATGCCAATCCGTGCAATTGCAACCGACGATGATGGCGAGCAAACCGAAGTGCTCTCATCGATTGAAGTTCTGAATGTTGCCCCAACCATCGGCGAAATTAGCGTGTGGATTGCAGGTGTAAATACACCATTCGATGCGAATGGAACATGGGTACTCCAAGAGGATCAAACCGTCATTCTACGTGCTCAAGGCGATGACACACTCAACGATCGTGATGGACTCATTATCGACTGGAACCTGAGTGATGTTCTCGACAATCTCACCGTCTCTACCGATGGCTCAGCTTCAGATGTTGCAACCTCATGGCCAACGTCTGGAGAACACATCGTCTCCGTTCGTGCTGTTGATGACAACGGAGCAACTTCTTCTACATCGCTCGCAAAGGTCACGATTGTCAACGTACCGCCAACCATGACAGCAGAAGCGAATTTCCTCAACGCTGTAAACAACGGCCTCACGGTTGATGAAGACGACGAAGTGGTCTTTGACGTCGCTGTTGATGATACGGCTTCAGACAAGGATTCACTGGAGGTCTGTTGGGATATTGACGGAACACGTGATGCGGACCTCGATGGTACCTTGAACAATGACTGCGATGTAAGTGGAACTCATTTTGAGTACACATGGGAGACCAGCAACCCTCAGTTCAGAACCGTAACGGCATGGGTGAAGGACGACGATGGTGCCATGGCTTCAATTTCGGCTGTTGTCAAAGTTCAGAACGTACTGCCAGGCGCAGAGATCTCGTTTGCCAATGGATCACTTGACAACCTCGTAAAGGGCGATACGCTCAACCTCTCATCCGATGGGACAACGGACTCAGATTCAGATCTGCTGAACATGCTCTACGTTTGGACATTTGAGTGGAGAGGCGAGAATGACCTTGGTGAAACTGGACCTGTTGTATCTATAACCGATTTACCGGTTGGCACGTGGAACATCAACCTCACTGTAACCGATGACGATCTATCGACGGACACATTTACGCTTACCATCGATGTTGCAGAACCGCCCCCTGAAGGATTCATCGAAGAGTTCAGTGATACATTGGGTGTCTCTAAAACCATGTCGATTGTCATTCTAGGACTCATTGGTTTGGTGATCATGTTGGCATCGTTCCTGCTCATCACGCGCCGTTCACCGCCAGATTTGGTCGAAACTCCATCGAACAAAGCATGGGATACAACGCCGTTACCAAGTTATGCGCCTTCGGAATTGCCTTCATACGAGCAGCCAGCGCCACAAGCGCCTGCTCAACCAGAGCCGTTTGTTGAACAGCCAGTCGTGAATCAAGGCCCTCCACTCCCAGCCACTGGCCTACCGGCTGGTTGGACCATGGAACAATGGGCGTACTATGGTGAACAATATCTGGCAGCAAATCAAGCACCTGCACCTACCTATCAACCGACACCTTCAATGACTTCCCCATCAACTCAGAATACGAATCTCTCCGACCTACTGGATGATTTGGACTTGTGATGGCGATGGGTAATCTTTGGCAGTTCTTTGGACTCCCGGACCCAGATGCAGGTGGTGCAGCTCGAATTGCAGATGTTCCTTCTACTACGCAAAATAGACAATTATCGAACGAGCCTGTCGCAGTAGAAACGCAAATTGTCGAAGAGACACCTCCATCTCAAATCGACAGAAACATCTCCTTCGAATGGAATGGGCCAGTGACGCCAGACGGTGAACCGTTCCATGATCTCTCACACCATGGAACACGGGTTTTGACTCGACCAACTCGAGCACTGCGTTACGTTAAGCCGGATGAGAAGCATCGCATCCACACGCGAGACATTGCGCAACGAGTGCTCCAAGGGGATACCGTGATTGTTGATCTAAGGACATTGGTCCATATGGAATCGCACCAACAGGCTTGTCGACGAGAATTACGAGTTATGTGTGAGCAAGTTGGTGTCGGCGTCTTTGCTCTAGATTCGGAGGATAAGTTGCTGATGATACCAGGGGCGGATGTCGTTGTTGATATTGAAAAGCACGAGCTTGGGCTTACACGTCTGCTACGCGTATCTTGAGGTGAAGCAATGGACAAGCGTCAGCAATTCGCAGGTTCATATCTTGAACTGTTTACATCATCGATGCTGTTCTTCATCGCCTTGACCTTCCTTTTGGCGTGGTTAACATTTTTTTCTCCTTACGAATTGTTCGAGAACACAGATCGTCTTGAAGCCATGAACTTTGTTCTCATTACGCTTTTCGCATTAGGGCCTGTCATGGCTATCCTTGCAGGTATTGCGTTTGATACGTTGCCGCTTGTGTACAATGTCCCATCCTTTGAACGGACGACAATGCGTCACTTTTTGCAACTCAACGCTCTTGGGCAATTGTTCATTCACCTTGGCATCTACATCGGCAATTGGGATGTATTCATTGAATTCTCAGGAATTGGCATTGTTTTGATGTGCCTTGCTTTACTCACGCTTACGCCATCATCGATCGATATTGTCAAACAAAAAAGCAACTCTGGAGAGGTTGGGATTTTCTCATACTCACCTGGATTGGTTCTTGTATTCTGCTCGTTGTTCATCGCTGCTTCATGGTTTATGCGTGGAATCGACGGCATGATTCAAGTCGGTATTGCGTTCATTGTAGGGATATTCTGCATGATGATGATGTCGACAGTCATGCTCTCCCATTTTAACCGGAGGCTGGGGTGGAATACAACAAATCCAAAAACGCTGCCCGTTCGATTCCTCATCCTCATTCTCCTAGGAATTGGCTACGTCGTAGTGAGTTTTCTACGGGCTAGGGGTTCGATATCAGAGGATGTTATTGATATCGGCTTTGCAGTACTTCTCTTGAACGTATTTTTCATGATGAATCCGCTGAAGGTTTTACGGTTCTCTATCGGCAAATTTGCAAAACCACATTCTCGATTTGTGTTCATTGGGTATTTCTTGTTACCTCTGCTCTCACTCGTTTCAATTGCACCTATTTGGACTGGCCATGAAGGCATAGCAAACATTCAGCCCTCACATTGGTTGTTGATTGCCTATTCATGTTTCTTCGTGGTGTGCGGGTTCGCTATTTTCCTTCACGAGGATCACTTGCATTATTCTCCATCGACACGGATAACGCATTGGCATCTGGTATTGATGTTCCTTGCGTGTGGGGTTCTCATGACATGGTCACTCTACGACGGAGCAGTCCTTTTGGATGGGGAATACTTACCAGTGTACATTTGGATTGGAACACAAAGTATTGCATCCTTCTTGCTCGGAATTCTGTTCATTCGACACACTGTTTTCCCATCGGACAACTGGCACCGGATGCCGATGTTTTACGATCGACTCATGGAAAGCAGAGATTGAACGTCGTCCAGCAAATCGAGAGAAGACTGAGTAAAACCTAGCACTGTAGGTTCTGTACCTTCAATCAATTGAGCGTACTTCCCCATCATACCAGCCAAGTCATAGCCACCGGCTTTACCAACCCAGGAGTCTGATTCGATGAGTTCGACCAAAGCATCATCGGAGAAATCCTCGATTTCAACAACAGCAAATTCGACGCTTGAATGCCAGTTGCCCATAGCATGCACCATCGTTGCGGACCATACACGATGACGGCGGCCACGCAACCGGAGGAGCATAGCAACAGCCTGTTCCCTCGAGGCTGGTTTTCCAAGTGCAGCTTGTTCGTCATCAGGATCCTCGACGAGCGTATCTGAAACGACGACAACATCGAACTCATCGTTGAATTCGACAGCCTCTGCTTTCCGAGAGGCAACTTCCTTCACTTGATTGGAGAGAATCTGTCGCGGGACTGATTCATCCACCCCCTTGAGTGCGACTTGTTCGACGTCTGCAAAGCGCTGCCGCAAAATGGTGCCTCGACGTTCAGATGCAGAAGCCAAGAGGATGCGCATAACCGAAACACGTCACATCAACCACATCAGATTTTGCAAACAAATCGGGGGTGAATTTCAAGTGTTGAATCGTATTCCTTCGTGTTGAGGCGACAGTATGGACATCATGGAACGAATTCCCACACACGTTGAAGGACTCGATGAGAACATGCAAGGTGGAATTCCGAAGGGACACATCTGCATCGTTGCAGGTGCATCTGGTGCCATGAAATCGAGTGTCACCTTCTCAATGCTCTACAACGCCGTATTGTATGGCGAAACGAGTGGGATTTACGTCACGCTCGAACAAGGAAAAGATTCCTTGCGAGCGCACATGTCCAACATGGGTATGAACGTGGACGACCCTCGTGTTCGCAATCGAATTGCTATCATTGATCTTTCTGACCTCCGTGTCCAACTTGACGAGCAAGGCATGAGCAACCGTGTTGATTGGATGGGTCAATTGATCAAGCAACTCACAAATTACAGAAAGTCGATTGGTTTTGAACTGCTTGTTTTCGACTCGATAGGTGCGTTCTTTACGCTCACCAAGATGGAAAACCCTCGAGATGAAATTTTCAGACTCTTTGAAGCTGTTCGCCGTCTTGAACTGACCTCGTTCTTCATCTGTGAAATGACGGGAGAAAATCACAAACAATTTGGAGAATATGGCGTAGAAGACTATCTTTCAGACGGAGTGATTCATCTCGTAATGGACCGAAAGGAAGACGATGTTCAACGGAAACTCGGCATCATCAAGATGCGTCACACACGGCATGCATTGGGTTACAAACCATTCAACTGGAAGCAAGAAGAACAACGCTTCACAGTTCTTTGATCATTCAACCGTCACAGATTTCGCAAGGTTGCGAGGACGGTCCACGTCATTATCGAGAGCAAGAGCTGCGTGATAAGCAATCAGTTGCGTCGGTAGAACACTCAACAATGGTGTCAACATAGGCATCGTTGATGGAATTGGGATACTCACATCCGCAGTTTCAGAGATAGGATCGCCTTCCTCATGAATCAAGATGATTTTTGCGCCGCGTGCTTTGCATTCATGGATTGCGTTCAGAGTTCTCTCCTGAACCCCATCGTTTGGAGCGATGACGACTACGGGTGAATCCTGCTCAATCAATGCGATTGGTCCATGCTTCATTTCACCAGCAGGATAGGCGAGGCACGGAATGTAAGCAATCTCCATCAGCTTAAGAGCCCCTTCAGAAGCAACTGGCGAAGAAATGCCTCTTCCTAGAAACAGAACACTCTTCGCCTTCGTAACCAACTCAACAGCTTGTTCGATTGGCCCAGGCTGCTCGAGGTACGCTCGTATCTTTTCAGGGAGAGTACGCATTTCTCGAATGATTGATTTTCCCTTGGTCTTAGAAAGATGACGGCTTCGACCTAGTTGTAGAGCGAACAAGGCAAGGGCTCCGACCATGTTCGTGAATGCCTTTGTTGAAGCAACGGATTGCTCTGGCCCAGAGTGGATGTAGACGCCCTTACCACATTGCCTTGCAATGCTCGAACCAACAACGTTCACAACGCCATAAACATCCGCTCCCTTTCGTTGGATTTCCTTGACCGCTGAGAGCGTGTCGGCTGTTTCTCCTGATTGAGATATCGCCAAATGGAGCGCTTTTGGATTGATGACTGGGTCGTTGGCATTGAATTCGCTTGCAACATGAGAAACTGCAGGGATTCTTGCCCACTGTTCAATCAGAATCTGCCCAATTTGAGCAGCATGCAAAGCCGTACCACATCCAATCAAACGGACGTGAGGGAGTTGTGCAAGTTCCTGAGGTTGTACTTGCAGACCACCCAGCACCGATGTCCCCTCAGCATGACGTAATCGACCGGATATACAATGCTGCAAAGATTGCGATTGTTCATGAATTTCCTTGAGCATAAAGTGAGGATACTCTCCTAATTCGCTTTCACCCCACTCTTCTTCCAACTGGAGAAGATGAGATACAACCTCTTTGCCATCCGTTTGCATGACTTGGAAATTGTGCGCATCAAGCTTCGCAATTTGTCCATCTTCAAGTGCAACCAGTTGATCGGTATGCTCTCGAATTGCATGAGGATCACTTGAAATGAACATCTCGTCTTTTCCTCGGCCAATGATGAGAGGCGATCCATTTCGAGCGCAGAGAACATAGTCGTATTCCTGAAACAGGACGCAAACTCCCCACGTCCCTCTGGTCATTGAGAGAACACTCTGAAGTGCTTCAAGCGGCGCTTTACCTTCTTCTAGAGCCATCGCAATGTAGTGACAAAACACTTCAGAATCGGTTTCTGAGTTGAGTTGAACGCCCGCCCGCTTGAGACGCTTACGAAGAGCATCGGAATTCTGTAGAATACCATTGTGTACGATTGCAACCTTCCCATCATTGCTGAGATGAGGATGGGCGTTCTCTTTCGTAACTCCGCCGTGCGTTGCCCAGCGTGTGTGAGCAATGCCCATCGAGCCTTTGAACTCAGGTAACGATGTAGCCATCTCAGAAATTTTCCCAATGTCCTTGTAGGATTGCAGTTGCCCATTCTTGACAACCACACCACTCGAGTCATAGCCTCGATATTCGAGACGTAACAATCCTTTGACGAGCAAGGATGAAGCATTACGGTGACCGATGTAGCCAAAGATTCCACACATTGTATCACTTCAAAGATTGAATCTTTCTGAACAGATTGGACACGTGACTTGAGCCCGCATCAAATCGGTCACCGGGAAATTAGCGCTGCATGAAGGGCACACCGCCTGACGACGAAGTGGAGGCAAATCTGCTAACGGCGGTAGCGCACCAAGTTCAAGTTCTGCTACAGGCAGAGGTGGTAACGCTTCCCCAACTGGTACATCAGGCAAAGGCGTAGGAAGCGGTAACGGAGGCAATCCTTTGGAGACAATCTCTGCGATCTCACGATCTTGTTTCCTCTTCATGCGACGATTCAAGCGCGCATTCCCTTCACCAGCAATGCTCTTTGCTTCCAGTTCATCTGCAAGCGTGGGTTCTTCCATCTCGACCTGAACAGGAGGGGTTATTGGAACTGTAGCAACCAACTCCTCCTCTTGTTCATCCTCTTCAACCTGGACGAGAATGGCAACTTCGTCTTCCTCAACGATAGCCGCATCAACGACATCATCCTTCTTCCTGCCAGAACGAAGGGAAATGACGACGAGAACAAACAGAACGAAGAGAACTGAAACAAGGGCAAGGAATATTCTCACCTTCATTTCGTCCGAACCAGGTAGAGGCTCCAACAATTGCTCAAGTAAGGATTTTGACTCCCCAGCCTCTTGTTCTTCATCAAGAAGGAATTTCTGCATTGAGAATCGGCCTGTTTCAGAAACAAGGAAGAGAATTCCATCCTTGTTGTTCATACTGTACCCGAGAACTCCGTTCTCAGATACAATGTTTCCAAGACCAATAACCGTCTGCTCGTTGTCAATTGTCAGAATCCCATAGCGAGCAACTTTTCCTCTTACTGTGATTTCGTCGTAAATGACTTCAACCATGTCGTTTCGTTGATTGTATATCACAATGGTTGCGCCAGGTGCTTCGACACGATGTACGTCTTCATCCCAATCGCCTTGTGTAGCAATCGTTACAATCTCCGCGTTTTGGCCAGAACCTTCGATCCAAGATGCAAAGATCGTCTTTTCATTATCGATGTTGAGGACCGATATTTGTGCAGAGGATGCATCATCACCAATTGAAGACTGGTACGACCATGAAGCAGACGTAAGATCACCTCTTGAATACATCAATCCACTTCTCTCTATACCCGTAACATCGTCTCGTTCCTGTTGGAAGAGAATGTGCAAAATCTCATCATCAAGGACAGTTGACAATTTGTCACCATCATCAGGATGAATCTCTACGTTCGCAAGATGCGTCTTTGGTTCACTCCAACTCTCACCCTCATCTGGTGAGGAAGAATGCAAGCTGAAAATGGAAGTGACATCGCTCCAAGAACCACCCGTTGAGATATTTCGGTGGTACCCAGACAATACCATAGTCCCATCATCTTCGGTCAAATCAAGCCCCCAATATTTGCCTTCGGAGATTTTTAGGGGTGTAAGGTGCGTGTGGATTGGGAGCATTTGCCCTGCAGGAGAAAACGAAGTCATGGCGATGTTGGTCATATAGTACCCTTGCTCATTTTGCTGGCGGCTCGTCCAAGCAGCATGCACCAACCCGTCTTCTCTGAGATAAACATCGAGCTCCCCTTCCCAGTTGTCATCGACGAGCGTGTCTGTAAGAAGCAAAAGATTGTCATTCAAAGATCGAACGTGGAGTTCTCCATTGATAGAAGTAAACACGAGTGTTGAGGATTCCACGCCTACAAATGCAACCGGGTACTCACCATCCGAAAGGGAAAGTGTGGTTGAACCTGCAACAGTTGATACATCACTGACTACAACACTGAACGTTGTTTGGCTGTAATCACTTTCGACACCATCTCCGGTTAGCGTTGCTCGATAAAGGACGGAGCCTATTTTCTCCGAACGATGTCTAAAATCAACCATGGTGTAACCTGATTCACTGGTAGCCCCTGGGACGAACCCAACACGCTCTTCGTCAATCAACTGCCAGCCAGCCTCAGGAATCCAATACTCGAGTGCGATGTCAAGGGAGAATGCCTCCGATTTGCCGAGGTTGTCAATTCGTATGTCGATTTTGTATTCTTCATCAACAAGTGGGACAACAGGCAAGGTTGTGACGAATCCTGGCAAGTAGCGCAGTACAGGTTGATCTGGCCGTTGTAAAATTTCATAATTCAAAGCATATACGTTATCGGAAGTATCAGGGTCTCCTTGTGCGTTGTTCGGGTCAAGTTCGATTCGAACATCATGCAATCCTGCGACGGTCGCTGACCAAAACAATGTAACCTGAACCGATTCTCCTTTCGGAAGTTCAGGAATGAGCCCTTGGGAAGGGTAGACTTCAGATTCATCCCCTGGAGCAACCAGTCGTACGAAAATATCCGAGGCATCAGCATCGCCTGCATTGTAAACGTCGAATTTGAGCTCAAGTAAGCTTCCTTGATATGCTTCTTCTGCAGGCATACCTCGATTTAGTACCTCAACATCTCCAACAAATCGGAGCGATGGAGCAGGGTCTATGTTATCGATGGTGTAACTTCTCTGAGCGATTTGCGATTCTTTTCCAGAGTTGTTGACCATCCGAACAGAAAATTCTCTGAATCCATCATCAACTTCGGTTGTATCCCAATTGAAGGACCAACTCGATTGTCCATCATCGCCAGGATTGTTGTTTGTCTGGATTGAGGAACCAAACAACCATTCACCATCATCCACACGATACTCAATTCGTTCGTGTTCTACGCCTTCGACTTCACCTTTGACTTCAACGGTACCGGATAAGGCGTTTCGAGAAATTGGCGTATCAATCAGGATACTTTCACGAGAGACCTTGAATTTTCGATATGCTACGTTGGAAACATTTCCATCATCGTCGGAGGCTTTGGCGTGGAGGAGTAGGAATTTCTCGTTTGAGCTATAATCGACCCATGAATCTTGAACCTCAACATCAAGGAACCAATTTTCCATAGTCCCATTGGCTTCAGTCCAATCCATGAGCATCTTTGGCCCCCGGTCGTTGAAATGCTGTTCAATGTACAACTCAACGCGCTGATAATCTATTTCGGTCATGTTGACTTCTCCAGAAATTCGAGTGAATGAATCACTCAACAGCCAAGTGCCGTTTGAAGGATAGCTAACATTGACATCGCTCTTGGATTCTTTGACTACAAAACCGTTGTCGCAGGGGATTCCCTCAATTGAATTGACGGCACACGCTGCATCGATGATTCCAAATCCGTACTTATCATTCCACCTTTCTGACAAGGATTCGTCGTAAGGATCTCCCCTTTGTTCGGAACTGTTCCGTAGAATATCCTTGACTTCTTGAGGCGTAAGGGAGGAATCAACTTCCAGCATGAGGGCAACGACCCCTGATGCAATAGGAGTTGCCATACTCGTCCCCGACTTTGAATCGTATTGGTCGTCCGCAAGTCCTGCGTCACCAGGGATTGGGAGCGATGTACCATACGTCGCTGAAACAATGTTATGGCCGTAAGAGGTAATATCCGGCTTGAGTTCATCCCACTCGTCATCGTCTCCATCACTGAGTCGTGGGCCCCAATTTGAGAAATCAGAATGCTCATCATCGTCTCTTAGAATCGTGTTCTTGTCGTTCACTGAGCCAACTGTTATCGCACCATCAGCACTTCCTGGAGAAGGCACTCTGTTGCTACCGTCATTACCGATAGCTACTACACAAATAATGCCTTCAGCGGTCGCTTGATTGATGAGTGATGCTTCTGCGCTCGTCCCGTTATCGCCTTGGTCACCTGTGTTGAGCGGTGTTCCAACCGAACCATAAGACATCGAAGCGATTTGGATACCCTGATACGTCGCATTGAGTCCCCAGTCTGTATCTTTGTTGGTGATCATCCACTGGATACCTGCCAAGCTCGCTTGTGAATTTGTTCCTCCGCCATCTGTGAGGACCTTGATGTCAACCAAAGCAGCACCTGGTGCTGTTCCTCTGTGAACACGAGATGCATCCCCCGTGCCCAGTGCCGAACCTGCAACGTGTGTTCCGTGACCGTTACCATCATCCGGATCTGTGGAGCCATCTGGATTCGGATTAGGAGACGTGGCATCAAAACCTGCAACCCACTTCTGATCGCTGTATGTCGAAGCATCTGCGTCTGGCGCATCATCAACATCATCAAAGTCATTGAGAGAGCGATGTTCATTGTCAACGCCCGTATCCATTACTGCTATGACGACACCAGTTCCATAGTAACCAAGTTCATTTGCAGTGTTCCCATACTCCTGGGATGGACGTGCTAAAGCTGCTTTTGCAGCAACATCATTCACTGGAGCCATGACGTTTTGCATCTCGATGACGACAACTCCTTCAAGGTGGTAGATATCCATAAGAGCCGAAACGGGGACCTTGTCAACAACGATGCTGTCAATGCTCCTCAGCACCTCAAACCATGCACCATTTTCGACACCAATCCAACCATGCAGTTCAAGTGTCGATTTCAGCGATTGGATTTCTGGTTCTGCAGGGTGCCATGCATAATCTACAACGATTGCGACAGTCTTTCGTCCATCTTGACCAACGATCGCTGTTGGTGATGCGGAATCCATGCCGTCCAGAACACGCTGAAGACGATCATCCATGCCGTTCCAATCGAGGTCTGGGCCATAGGCCTGCCACCATCCGTAATCTAAAGCGGCATCTCGCCCTTGTCGGTCGTACATTCGAAGCGGCCGGTCACACAACTCCTCTCCACACATGAGTGGTGGCAAACCTTCGACCAGAATTGGCGGTGCGTGTGTTGGTTCTTGGACCTCAGGGAGTGTTTGAATCGCCTGAACTTGGGATGCCATCGGCAACAAAAGCATGAGCAAAACCAAGAACAATGCCTGCCTTGGATTTGAATAACGAGACCATCCGCTCATAATCGCCATTTCAAACCACAAATCGATATATTTTGATGGTATCGCTCCAACGTGTGTTGATTGGCCCTGATTATCCATGCTTTGGCCATGACAAGTGCTTGGGTTCTTTCGAGCATTGGAGTTGGGGCCCTGTACGGCGTTCGACCATGCCCAATGGGGCGAGGCAAACAGGGCAGTCGCCAGCCTCGGCAATGTGCTCCATCCACGCAATTCGCGTTTCCGCTTCATCTCCTGCTTCCTTCAATTTTCGAAGTGGCTCGCGTAGGTTCTTCGGAACGTCAAGTCCGAGTTCTGTCCATGGGTCGTCGATGTTCGATACATCAACCATGGTTGATTTCATCTGGTCAAATCCTGCTCTTGAATGTCCGAATCCTTTCGGACCTCCATCAACAACACCTAACGGGTATGGCCCGCCTCTGGCCACCAAAGGAAGCAGGGCGTAAGCTGCAACAAATCCTCCAATGTGCGCCATGTGGGCAACGGTCGAATAGCCCCCCAGTCCAACGGTGTTAAACGCTCGCACCAACTCAAATCCAAAATAGAACAGGGCGATGATGGTCACCGGCCATGGTCGGATCAAAATGAGAGGGAATGGAATTTCATCACGAGGCCAGCCAGAGAGGTATGCTCCAAGCAGACCATATGCAGCTCCTGAAGCACCCCATGAAGGTGTTCCTGAATTACTGTTAAAGAGGGCCCAAGCAATTGAACCTCCGAGCAATCCTGTTACGTAGACGATTGTGAAGCGTTTGGTCCCCAATCGTTGTTCAAGTGGAATGCCAACCAATGCAATGACCAACACATTGCCTAGCACGTGCGTCACATCGCTCATGCTGTGGAGAAAGCCCGCAGTAAACAACGTCGGATAGTAGACCACGGAATCCAATCGCTCTGGAATCAGCCAAAAATCAAACCACACGAATCGAAACTCAAAACCGTATGAAGCCATAACGACAAACGCATACTGGACGATGTAACCCAGCAGCAACCCTACGGAAATCCCCAGTGCAATCGGCGTCTTGTTTCGGATAGAATACGCAATAGGAGACACAACTGCAAGAATCCACACACTCAGAATAATCCATTCAGAGGCTCCGAATGTTGTAAGATACAACTGCCCCATGCATCTCCGACCATTTGCTCGACTATGGGTCTTGTCCTGTCGTAGCATTCATTCATGTGTGTGTTTTGGATTGGCACATGAGCGAAGCGCTGTTGTCTCTGAACGGCGTTTCAGTTCGCCGTGGCTCCTCACTCGTACTCAGCGATTTTAGCCTTGACGTCACAAGCGGGCAACTCGTCCTCTTGAAGGACAAAAACGGAGCAGGAAAATCGACCATAATGGAGGTTGCAGCTGGTCTTTTACCTCTCGAAGAAGGGGAAGTACTCCACAAAGGAGACATTCTCATCGATGCATCTGGAAGGTCGAAACGACCCAAATCCGCCTTCGGATTAACGTTGCAATCCGATGGATGCGTTGGAAGCCTACGTGTCGAAGAGCATCTTCTCAATGCCCTTGACCTTGCAGGAGGACGTATTGACGTCGACCCATGGCTCGAACGCTACAATCTACGCCATCGAAAGCACGATTTGATCGCACACTTGTCAGGTGGTCAACGTCGCAAAGTAGCCATGCTCGCTGGAATGTTGCCAGGCTTTGTAGGTCAAGCACCACGTATTTTGTTGTTGGATGAGCCAGCGGCAGGACTTGATGCAGCATCACGCACCTTACTGGTCGAAGATTTGCACGAACTTCGAAATCGAGGGAACGCTATTCTCCTCGCAAGTCATCACACAGATTTCACGGCTTGTGCGACACATCTTCTCACAGCGCACGCAATGGAAGCAAACGAAACATTCGAGGAAGCGAAAGGAGTGAAGTATGACACGAAATCAACGTCACACAAAAACAATTCAGCGTTCCGAACAGGATTGTTGCTCAACCAACGCACGTTGTCGACTGTCGCAAGCAATGGCATAGCCGGATTCCTCACCCTTGGGATTCTCCTTGCACTTTTCGATGCTTCAGCGGTTGATTCCTCCTTAATGCAAGCATCCGGATTGTTCCTCAGTGCCGCTTTCGCAGCTGGCCTCGTTGGCGACAACATGGTCTCAATGTTGCATGAACACAGAGCACTGGATTGGTGGAAAGCCCATCGCCAAGGAATTCCGAACTCATACATCCACGGTCTCCTCCTTGGTTCAGGATTGACAGCTCTGACCCAGTTAGGGTTTGATGCTGACCTTTCATGGCCTCTCGTGGCCATTGGCGGATTGCTGACCACATCAACCATGCTGTTGGTGCGATGGATGGATCTCACCACATCTCGACTCGCACGACCTCGTGCTGTCTTTACCAGGATTCTGACACCGATTCTGATTCTACCCTTTGCCCTGCTCGTTCAATGGATTACCGATTCTGGCCTGTTGTAAATGCAATTATTGAAAGCAAAAGGTTCGGTGGAATAAACATGACCAAGCGATTGGCAGAGGTGATTCTCTTGCTTGGATTCATCGGAATTGGTATGACCCTCGGGCTTGCATTTCTCAAAGCACCGAGTGTTTCCATCGATGCTTTTGAATCACCAGAAGCTCAACGGATTTTCTACTGGCACGTTCCCGCAGCATGGTCTGCATTCATCGCTTTTGGATTCCTTTTCGTCGGCTCCGCATTGTGGTTTTTCAAGCGCTTAGACTTCGGTTGGAAGATGCATGTCGCAGGTGCACAAGCCGGACTTGCCACAGGTTTGATGACCGTATGGAGTGGTATGGTTTGGGGTTCTGCAGAGTGGGGTGTCCCCTGGGATTGGACAGACGTTCGGTTGAATACATTTGGACTCCTAACATTTCTTGCAATGTTCCTCGTTTTGGGTAGGCAAGCTCAAATCGATGGAGTGGAAACGAGAGATACCTTTTCCACCTTTGGTCTGTTTGGTTTCGTGCTCGTTCCAGTCACCTACGTTGCCACGCGTTTGTGGCAAATTCGTCACCCTGGTCCAGTGATTGGTGGCGGAGAAAGCGGAAGCCTTAACGGTGAAATGGCCCTTATTCTCCTTCTGGGTGCGGTCTCGTTCACAGTTTTCATCACCGGTCATGTGCTGATGAGCATGCGAATCACATCGCTCGAGCAACGATTGGAAAGGATTCAAGAAGCAAAGGACGAGGTGTAAACATGGCGGAAGGAATGACGTATCTTGCAGTCGCATATCTCGGCATGCTCGCTGCCATCGGCCTTTGGACGTGGACAGTTTTTGCACGTAGCAACGACCTCGAGAAGCGGATTGAAGCGGTCGAACGTAGTTTCAAGACGGTCGATCAAGAACAGGAGTGAGTTCATTGAGTCGTGGACTAGGTGGGGATTTTTGCCTCGTGTGCGGCAACGAGCCACCTCTGTTCACCGACAAAATGTGTGAACCATGCACACGAAAAAGAACCAAACTTGCCATTGTCCCCGAAAACACGAATTTCACGCAATGTGCTCGCTGTGGACTGATCGATATTCAAGGCCGTTGGGTCAACATCCCAGAGGATACGTTGTGGGACGAGTTGATTCAGCGCAACGTTTCCTTCCATGAACGAGCAGAAGAAATCGGTTTAGGATTTGAACCTCGGACGGTTTCAGATCGACACACGTTGCTCCACATGCAGATGGAAGGCATCATTGACGACCTCCTGTACACAGAAGAACACACCATGAGAGCCCGCCGTTCAAACGGTGTGTGTTTAACCTGCACACGGAGAGCTGGCAATTATTTCGAGGCGACCGTGCAACTCCGTTCAACCGGTCGGCGACTGGAAGAAAGTGAACTCAACAACCTACGCGCAAGTCTCGACGATGTTATCGAACAACTCAGCGATGATCCAATGTTTTTCATCACCAATGAAGGCCCTGTGACGGGTGGATACGATGTTGTCATGGGCTCGAAAGGACTTGCTCGGGCATGGGGCCGCCACTTGATTGAGAACTGGGGCGGGCAGGTCACAGAGACGAATTCGACCGTGGGACGAAAAGATGGAGTAGATGTTACACGATTGACGCTTCTCTACCGAAAGCCAGGATACGACCTCGGTGACGTTGTTCGTTGGAGAGGTGATTTGTGGCGACCGAGTTCTTGGAGCAAGGATGGCGCCATCATGGAGCGTATTTCTCGCCAAGAACGTACAGGTGCATCGTGGAGAGACCTCGATGGCGTCAAAGTATTGTCGCAGATGAACGACCATATGGTCGTGGACATTCTCAATAGTGAGGATGCTGCAGCAGAATTCTTGGATCCGAATACGTGGCAAATGACCTCGGTTCGTCTTCCTTGGGACTATGATGGGGCCTCTCAATTACGTCTTGCGCGAATTGATGGCGAATTCATCGCCTTGCACGATATGGCGCGTGACCACACGAATTGATAGGCGCCCAGA
>JAAXIR010000027.1 GCA_012270265.1 Candidatus Poseidoniales archaeon | reverse complement strand
GCGAGCATGGTTGGACGGAACCACTCGTACCCTTCTCCACCCCAATACAGCGTGTCTGAGAGAGCTGCTGCACTGCTCACGCTCGCAAGACCGAACAGTACGAGGACCACGCTCGGCAAGCAACACATCGATGCAATGATGGTCGATGTAGAAATGAGTTTGATGAAGGATCTGACATCGCTCTTTTCTTCCATTTGTTCACCTCTGCTAGAAACAATCAGCAAACCGTTTGCTCTCACTCGGATCTGTGTATGCTTGTATTGGTAGTACATCGACGCCATCGGACCATTTTCCTAAATTGGTCAACATACCTGTATTGACGAGATTTGCATAAGCAAAATCGGCCGTGTTGAGATCGCCTCGACTGTGAGCAACGACCCAATCCGCTTGAGCATCTACTCGACGGTAGAAGGCCCAATCTGCAAGAGTGTCATGTGCCTCATTGGCAGGAAGGTAGTGTGTAGCCACCAGACGGGGGAACCCATACCGATCGCTTGGAATGTACAGTAGAAGTGATTGATTGCTGTCAATTTGTTCAAACAGAGCATGCTGATGTACGCTGTTGCATTGTCCAACGGTCATGTCATCTTCACTGACAACAAGATGGACAATTGAATTCTCTGGCAGATTTGTATACTCAGGCAACCATTGTTCTTGCACGGGTCGAGCAGCCGCCATTTCAGTATCAACTACTAAGGTCTCATTGCCCCAAGAATAGGCCTGAACCATGCCAAGAGCTTGCAAGGAATAGGCTCCACCGAGACTATGTCCACCAATCCAGAGATGCTCAGGCATGATGGTTAGGTTATCGAGAACCTCGTCAATAGCGGTATCACGGGGCGATGCGGTGATGATTTCGTTCAAACGATTGAGTGCTGATTCAATGGAGAGCATTCTTGGTACATGATGGGGCCAATCTGAGGTCCCATCGATGATGGTCGGTTTGAATTCCTCTCCACCTTCAGGACGGACATCCGTTGGATACTGGATGTAGGCTACGACCATTCCTTTCGCAGAGAGATGGTCGATCCAATCGGTGTAGGAATCAATGGATGGGTTGTTGAAGGCGTGGAAGAGGATCGCCAACGGTACGCCTTCAATACCTGGCTCTTCTGGTAAATGAGGCAGTGTGAGATAAATCGAGAATTCAATGTCTTCTTCTGTCGGACCTTGAATTGCAACAACCTCCTCAGGTAATGGATAGGCATAGCGAAGGGTCGTCCTGTCGAATGGTCCTGCTTCAGCTCCATAGCCCATCGTCGGTGCTAATGGTGGCGATGGGGCGATGCCGATGAGGGCAGGGATTCCGGGCATGACAAGCGACGCAGCGAGATTGACTGAACCTAGATGGAGAACTGTCGTGGGTTGCCCTGTCCAATCCTGTGTCGAATCAGGTAGTCCGGGTGGACCCCGAATCGCTAGGGCTGAGCCAAGAAGAACGACGCCGTAGATTGTAGGAAGAAGGAGGAAGGCACCACGTATGTATCGGTAATCCATTAGGACGAAGATAATCCATGATGCGAAAACACCTCCAATCAGTGAAAAGAAGATTGCTTGAATTGACTTATTGAGGCGATGCCCTCTGTGATATTGGATGGAAGAGTAGACGCAAAATCCCAAGAAAAGAGCCGATAGGAAAGCAATGAAGAATACGTTCTCTCGAAGGATAAATGTCCACGATAAGGTACGTACTGCTTGAGGCCAAATCGCATTTTCAATCGATTCGCCTTGAACGAGCATCAAGAGAGACTCTGCCCAAGCAACAATTCCCCCAAGAGCCATCATGGCAAGAGGAAACTGTGGTGAATCTGCGAAACGTTGGAGGAGGGGTTTCTCTTGAGATGCCTCACCATCCATGTGCGAAAGTCCCGCTTTGGGTTCAAAAAACGTCGTTTAAGATATCAAGCATTGACGTTTCGAATTTCAGGAGTCTGATCTGCAATCATAAATTCAAGCATGGCCGCCCACATGACGAATTCCATGCTCTTTTCCAGTTCTTCAACGCCTCCGACCATCTCGATCATATTGTCCAGTGTATCATCTGGAGAATGATAGGCGCTGTAGTCAGAATCATACGCTCCAAGGTGGAAAATTGTTTGAGCTCCTAGGTCTCGAAATGTGACGTGGTCTGAGCGACCAAACGTATCTTCGTGAACATCGAGAACGAGGTCTTCATGATCCTCCCAATGTTGGTCACAACCTGAACCATATGTTCCGTCGATTCGAAGGTCCATCGGCGCTTCGAGGATGTTTCGGTGTACGTGATCCAAGACGGTTGTGATTTCGACATCTTGGACATCTGGATCGAAGTCAGGCCCAGACCAAGCATGGTACGGATATGGTTCTCCTGTTGGTTTGACAGCAGGATATGAAATTCCCATCATGTCCATGTTGATGTAAAATCGGAGTTCCTTGTCGGTTGGAAGACAGTAGTCACATTCGTTGTTAGCAAAGGCATTTGATCCTCTCAAACCTTCTTCCTCAGAGGACCACAGAGCAAGGAATGTATCACACTCGACTTCGATATCAACAAATGCCTTTGCAAAGAGCATCATGCTCACAGTCCCTCCTGTGTTGTCATACGCTCCTTCGTAAGTCCCTCCGCCTGGGGGGCCGCCCGGGAACATGATGTCCATATGGCCGCCCATTCCTTGAACGCAGGAAGCATCGCGGCCACGCTTCCATGCGATGACATTGAGGCTTTCTGGTTCGGCAGGATTACCGTGATCGAACACTCTGAGAATGTGTGTTTCGTAGCCAAGTCCTTCAAAATGACCTTGGAAGAACGACGCAGCTCGTTCGAAGGCTGGGTTCGGTGACCCCATCCAACGATTGATGTAACCACCGCATTGTGTTGTATCAGGGCATACGTTCGTAATGTATTCCATTTTGTCCATCCATTCCTTTCCGTTGACAATGGGTGTGCCGTTGGTTACGGCTAGTTCGTAGGTGTCTCCAGTTCCGTCATCGTGAACGATTGTAAGTTTCACCTCATCGACGTATGGCGTAAGCAACAATTTGCCATTGATGGATTCACCTTCGACTGCAGCATAACCGTTCGGAATGATGTAACCATCAACAAAGAGCATAACATCGGTCGGAACAGAAATGGCTCGACCGTTACCTAGCAATTGAAATTCATGCCACTCTCCGCTCCGAAGCACAACATCTTCAGGCATTTGGTAATCGATTTGGAAAACGATTGGAACTCCCTCTTGCACCGTCTCATCCTCTCCGAAACAACCAGAGAGGGATGCGAGAAGCATGAGTGCAACAAGAAAGAGACCCTTAGAGGCTCGCTTGACCTGCATAATGTGGCCTATCATCGTCCACTCATAGGTTTTGTTGGTGGAGGTGCGGATAGCGGGAGTCGAACCCACGACATAAGGTTGGAAACCTCAGATGATAACCACTTCACCATATCCGCACGGTGGTAATCTCTCCGAACAAGCACCCTTTTTTGAGCGCATCGGTCAAAATCCATCAATTCAATCCAGGGGGTGGTGGCACGGCATCGTATCCCAATTCGACTCGCCGTCGCTGTACAACATCTCGATCCGACATCATGCGATTGTAGAGGACCTGTGCTGCTTGGGCCTTACGCTCATCGTTGTCCTTAATGCGTCGACTCTTTCCACGGATGATCAACATTCCAAACAGGAATGTGAGAAGAATTCCCGCTGCACCAGCTTGGAACAATGGCATTTCGAAGACGTTCTCCCACTCGAAGGTGTCATCATTAGCTGTAGATTTCGAACTGTTGTATACGTTCAGGCGAATGGTGTAGGTATCCATTGGGATCTCAGCACCGGGTTCTGTGACCGTAACGACGAGATTGAAATTACCCACACTGGTTGCAGTGCCCGTGAAAATCTTCGATTGTGTATTCCCACTCGCAGATGAAAAAATCATCGTATATGAGCCGGTTTCAAACTGGATGTTGGTGGACGATTGCCAATCCACACGGACCGTAAAACCGTCTCCCATCTCCGTCGAGACAGAGCAGGAGAATTGGATGCTACCTCCTGTGACCGTGTCTGTAGAGAGTTTGCTTGGAAGGCACGTCAGCGACGCCTCCCCTGCATTTCGGTTTGGATCGTTTGGCCAATGGTCCGGCTTGTGAGCACCAGAGGTTTCGTTATCACCCCATCCATCTCCATCGGAATCGAGATGCTGCGAGTCATGGAATGGGAATGCATCCTCATCGTCAGCATAGCCATCCCCATCCGTATCTGGACAACCGATGAGTGTCCCCCGGAAGGCCGTCCCGTA
>JAAXIR010000211.1 GCA_012270265.1 Candidatus Poseidoniales archaeon | reverse complement strand
GCTGATGGTAAATGGAACCCTTCGCAAACTGTTGAACACGAAGTACGTGCCAATGCAGATGGCGTTTTCGCATCGGTCCGAATCAATGTGATTCCAGGAACTGGCACCTCCTTGGTCACCGATAGTGAAGATGGATTGACCATTCAAGCAGGTGGTCCATTTGATTTGTTTGTCGAAGTGGTTGATGTTCATGGGAACACAGCTCCTGCTGAAAACGTGGAACTGATGAGTGGTGCGTTTGTTGCTTTGGAGGCTTCTTCGAGTGGACGTGGCTTTTGGCAACTGACTGGACTGACGAGTGGAACCTACGAACTTGAACTCGCAGAAGGAGATGCAGAACATTCCATTCCACTCACCATCGTTCCGGGCCAAGCAGTTCGAGTCATCACTGGTATGAGTAACGAGACGAGAAGTCAAGGCGAGGTAACACTCATTACCGTATGGGCCGAAGATTCCCAAGGTAATCGTGTCGAAGTCAATCCAGACCAAACCTCACTGTCCTGTACATCTGGAAAAGCAACACACGTCAAGTCGGATACATGGGAAATTGAACTTGAGGAAGCAGGCTCTGACCGTTCGTGTACAGTCACATGGAATGGCCTGATTTCACAACAGTTCTACGATGTTGAATCCGTTCTCCTCGGTGGTACACTCGGTTCAACAAACACAGCCGTTTCGATCATCATCGCTTTGTTGCTGCTCATTTTCGTTGTTCTTGTCGTTCTCATTCGTCGTGGAAATGCGAAAGAGGAAGAGTGGGATGAGGAAGAATTCTACGAAGTTTCCGAGGAAGATGAGGAACGTCTCGTTGGAGACTCTATCGATTCTGTTGAGATGGATGTGGGTGCTGAAGAAGGAACAGAAGCCGTTGAATCATCGAATTCGCAACCTGCGCTCGACGATGCATTACGCCAAGAATTAGCGACAAAAGCAGGTCAAGTTGGTGTCATGCAAGCGGCTCCAGGCACACAGCAGGGCGAAACAGGATGGTACGTTGATGCAAGCACAGAATTGCAATACTGGAATGTTGGTCCTGATGGTTCTTGGACTCGCGTTCAATGACGGTCAGTGGTCCTATGGGTGTTGAAGAGCATCGGAATTGGAGCAATGTCGATTATTCCAAATTGATGAATGGACGAGCCTTTCCACCCAACTTTATGTGGGGTGTGGCTACGGCTTCGCATCAAATTGAGGGTGGAAACACGAACAACTGGACTCGATTTGAACCACGTTCGAAAAGCGGTCAAGAAAGCGGTGATGCGTGCGATCACTGGAATCGCAAAAAGCAAGATCTTGAGCTCATCAAAGACTTGAATGTCACACATTACCGGTTTTCTCTGGAATGGAGTCGAATTGAACCTGAAATGGGTACTTGGAATCAAGATGCCATCGATTGGTACAGCGACCTTGTTGACCAACTCCTCTACAATGGAATTCAACCCATGGTCACGCTCCATCACTTTACCAACCCACTCTGGTGGGAAGATATGGGGGCGTTTGAGGATGAAGCAAACATCCTGTATTGGATTCGATTTTGTTCAAAGATGTTTGAAGTGTTGAGCGATCGAGTTGAATGGTGGTGCACCATCAACGAACCAGCTGTTTATGCTTCAATGGGTTACGTTCTGGGAGAATTTCCGCCAGGTGAGCGCTCGTTCAAGAAAACTCGACAGGTTTCGTTGAACCTGATGCGAGCCCATGCCAGATGCTATCGGACGCTTAAATCCATGGAGCATGGAGCGACGAGGAAGATTGGACTTGTCAAAAACATCAATCTCTTTGATCCATATCGGCGTTGGAACCCATTGCATCGCTTTCAAGCAAAACTCTTGGATGGAATGTTCAATCGATGTTGGATTGATGGGCTGAAAACCGGCCGTTTCAAGCCACCTTCTGCCTTGAGAAGCGTTTCAATTGATGGCTTGAAAGGCAGCAGTGATTTCATTGGAGTCAATTACTACACGCATTTGCTGGCAACGCCATTCATGCCGACCAAGGTTGAGATTGACCCTCTGATTCGGCCTTGGGAGGAGCGAACTGACTTCCGCTATCCCATGTATGCTGAAGGATTGAAGCGTGCGTTTGAGATGGTCGCACGGTTGAATATACCGATCATTGTTACCGAAAACGGAGTCGCAGACGATGATGATGACATGCGTCCAGAACATGTGCGGAGACACTTGCACGTTACTGCAGAAGCTATCGAAAACGGTCTTGACATTCGAGGTTTCTACCACTGGAGCCTGATGGACAACTTCGAATGGGCAGAAGGATATGAGCAGTGCTTTGGGCTGTATCATGTTGATTTTGAGACACAAGAACGAACGCTCCGTGAAAGCGGAAAATTGTATGCAAGCATTGCAGAATCGCATCGAATGCCACAGGTTGTCATTCTTGCAGGAGGCCTTGGTACCAGACTTGGTGACTTGACCAAACATCAACCAAAGTCCTTGATTGAGGTTGCAGGTCAACCCATCCTCTCGCACATTCTCGATTGGATCAAAGAACAAGGATGCAACCGGGCGCTCGTGTTAACAGGTCATCTTGGTGACCAATTCGATGGATACCTCCATCCAGGTATTGACCTAACTTTTGTCAAAGAGCAGCAGCAATTAGGAACTGGAGGTGCCCTTTGGAACGCTCGAGATTTCTTGGAAGACGAATTTATTCTGCTGTTGGGGGACGATTATCATCCAATCCAATATGCGCCATTGGTCAACCTCCATCGAGAAGCATCCTCGAAACTGACCATGACCGTTACAGCCGAGCATCACGGAAAAAATCTCCAATATGCCGATGGCCGGTTGGTCCATTATGCCAAAGATGGCGATGTTCCAAAGGAATTCAATGGATACGAAGCAGGCACTTCAGTTGTCCAGAAATCTGTGGTTGAAGCCTTCGGACGAGAAGGCAAATGGTCGTGGGAAAAGACGGTCTATCCAGCGTTGTCAAAGGACATTCATGTTCACATTGACAACACCAAATTTTGGGATATGGGGACGCCTGAACGCCTTGAACGTCTAGAAGAATTCTTCAACGAATCCAGGTCGTGATGGGACCATTGTTTCGTATTCAGAAAGGACCGATTCATTCTCAACCAGAACGAGAATCATACCACCAAAACCTCCACCCATCATTCTGGCACCAAGGACGCCTTCCGTTGATTGTAAGGATGCGACAAGGGCATCAACTTCAGGTGTGCTCACTCCAATCGTTTTCAGTGATTCATGCGTTTCATTGAGGAGTTTTCCCAATGCTTCACTATCGGAATTCATCGCTTCTTCAACACGTCGATTCTCAGATTCCACATGATAACGCTTCGTTTCTTCTGTCGAAGTGGTTCGATAATCTTTGGAATTCAATGTTCGATGAATTCCCGAATCAACCAACTTGAAGGTCCAATCGGATGGTATCGACATCGTTCTTGTCGTCTTCGTTGAAAAATCAATAAGAACACATGTTCCTTCAAGAGCATGCATCATCGTCATTTGATCAAGCAGGCCGCAGGGTGTTCTTAGAATCACATGCTCCAATCGTTGCGCTTCTTCACAGGCTGCTTGTTTGTCGATGCTCCCTCCGTGAACGCACAAAACGATGCTCAAGCAGAGTGCCGCCGATGATGACATACCTTTTCCAATCGGAATTGAACTTGTTACTTCCAACTGTGCAGGAGGTCCCCCTGCTTCTTTCCACAGTGCAACGACCGTTGGTTCCCCGTGGTAGCCGTCATCAACAAATTCTGCTTCAAGCACCAACCGATGTTGGGATGCGAATGCAAGGGAGCACCCTCCAGCATAATCGGTATGCTCGCCAATGATGTTGATTCGACCGGGGATGGATGCACGACGTTTCATGCAAGCACATCCTCCGTTCTATCGAGGTCAAACCAGACAGGGTAATGGTCGGATACGTCGGAGTCTGTCATGTCTCTATCGACGCCCCAGCGTCCAAAGAACCTGTCTTCGATGTCGCTGGTAAGGACTATCCGATCGTAGGCACAGTGTGTGTTTTCTGAGAAGGTTGTGTCCGCTGAATCAGGTACGACCCAGAGATAGTCGGGGCTCCGGATGTCGAGCTGATTGAGTTCATACGTTGAAGCATAACTGCAATCTGCATTGAAATCACCTAGAACAACGATATCGGATTCGGTTGAATTTTGCTTGTACGTTTCAACAACATTGTGCAAAGCAGCAGTTTCATTGACAGCATTGGCAGGCTTGGTATGGGCTGTAATGAACGTCATATTTTCAAGCAGGGTGGAATTTTGTGAGTGTAGCCTGAACG
>JAAXIR010000173.1 GCA_012270265.1 Candidatus Poseidoniales archaeon | reverse complement strand
ATACAGCCGGCCTAATCGCCGTTCACGCCGAAGATGAGACGCGAATGATTGAGCGAAAGAAAATGATTGAAGGCCGAACCGATATGGCTGCTCATGCTGAATGGCGTGATGATGAGACGGCAATGATTGCTACAAAACGTGCCGTAGCCTATGCTCAAGCAACCGGTCATCGCTTGCACATTCTCCACCTCACCTCGGGCATTGAAGCTGACTGGCTCAATGGCATCACGTCGTTGTATGGAAACGGAGAGGATGCACACATCACGACCGAAGCATTGCCACAGCATTTGACCTATGATGAGCGTGATGTGGATCGTCTTGGAACTCGATTGAAGATGAATCCACCCATCCGTTATCAAAAAGACAAGCAGACCCTATGGAATCGACTCCATGATGGAACCATCGCATGCATCGCCACCGATCACGCTCCACACACGCTCGAGACCAAAGCGAAGGGATTCCCTTCTGCTCCAAGCGGAATGCCTGGTGTTGAAACATCACTTCCAGTCATGTTGACGCATGCATCAAGAGGTGCATGTACCATCGAACAAGTTGTCAAGTGGATGTCGTTCAACGTAGCAGAATGTTATGGTATGATTGGAAAGGGCCGTCTTGAGGAAGGATACGATGGCGACATCACGCTTGTCGATATGACAACAGAACGCACGGTCGATGATGCCAATACGTGGACCACCGTTGGCTGGAGTCCATTCCATGGCATGAAACTCGTTGGATGGCCAACCCTTACTGTCGTTGGTGGCGTTCCAGTGTTTGAACGAAACGATGCAACCGGTCCGAAAGGTTCGATTCTGGTCGAAGAAGGAGAAACAGGCTCGCCTCTCATCATGACCCCTTGGAATTAAACAAAATTGAGAAATTTTGTAACCGCAATTAAATACTCGATGAAAAATTTCCCACTGGGAAACATGAGTAGCATGGAAGAACAATTAGGACAAGGATACCAACAAATGATGATCGGATTGATTATTTTCATCTCAGGTGCAATCTGGGGTGGAATGGTCGCAACCGATGGCATGGTCGCAGAAGACATCTACTGGCCAGCAGTGATGATGCTATCAGGAGCGATGATCACCTTGCTAGGAACAACCTTTGGAACGGGGCATGAGGATGATCGTAGCAACGACTTGAACGATGCCATCATGGAATTGACCGAGCGCATCAACAAGCTTGTTGGTTCATCAAGTTCGGATGATGCATCCGATGAATCAGAGTGAGTAAATCGCTCCGTACTTTTCCTCAACGTACCTAAGGAACGGTTCGCTTGAAGGAGGAGATCCTGTCGCCTCTTCAATCAAATCGTCAGGAAGGAGAGCACGTCCTCGCTTGTGAACGCGCTCTCGCAACCATGCGAGCGTCACCGCCCAAGCGGCTGATGCAATCGAATCTTGAATCGAGCCGAGATCGTCGCTCATCGCTTCCAGTAATTGTGCAGCGTACAGATTTCCGAGCGTGTAGGTTGGGAAGTAGCCAAAGGCGGCCATCGACCAGTGAATATCCTGCAAGCAACCCAAGTCATCGGAGGGGACGGTGAGTCCAACCCAATCAGAAATCATCGAATTCCAGAGTTCAGGAAGTTGTTCAAGCG
Source organism: Candidatus Poseidoniales archaeon (assembly GCA_012270265.1). Taxonomy (GTDB): domain Archaea; phylum Thermoplasmatota; class Poseidoniia; order Poseidoniales; family Poseidoniaceae; genus MGIIa-L2. Next base: position 2,719 of record JAAXIR010000173.1, on the reverse strand, counting down.
GATAGTTCTCGTTGAAGATTTTCTTTTCGATCTCATACCGCAACATGACGTGAAGATTGTACGTCACTTCATCGGCTTCAACGCGAATGAAACCAGGCTCAACTGCGTTTGCAATGCGATTGAGCGTGGAGGAATCCCATGATGGAGCATCAGGGAACGATTCCTGGAATTCGTCCATGACAACGTTCCAGAATTCTGGTGTTCGACCGATTTGGTTCTCCCACAATCGAGATTGGGATTCGTGGACGCCAAGGGAGACAGCATCGCCACGTGGTGTAAATCGATGATCTTCATCCAATCCTTGCTCGTAGAGAGCATGTCCTGTTTCATGCATGACTGCATAGAGGCATGAGAATGGGTCGAATTCATCGTAGCGGGTTGTAAAGCGCGTATCGCCTGGCCAAATTCCTGCAGAGAACGGATGCGTTGAAGCATCCATTCGGCCTGCTGCAAAGTCGCAGCCCATGCGTTCACTGACCTTTGTGCAGAACGCTTCCTGCTTCTCCACAGGGAACGTCAATCCTTCTGGCAGTGTTGGGTCAGGGTTTGATTTCTTGGCCTCAAGAATTCGCTTGAGCAGTGGAACGAGTCGATCTCGAAGACCTTCAAACAATGGATCGTAATCCTCAACTGTCATACCAGATTCGTATTCATCGAGAAGGGCATCGTACGGTGTCTTCTCATATCCGTACGCATCAATCTTCTTTCGAGTCAAATCGACAAGGGTCTGCAAATGTGGCAGAAAGGCGGCAAAGTCAGCAACCTTTCGCGCTTTTTGCCACGCAACCAACGCTTCACTTCGAGCTTGTGCAAATTCTGAAACAAACTCTGCGGAGAGTTTGGTTGCCTTATCGTAACGCTTCCTGAATTCTCGTACGTTGGCTTGCTCGCTCTCATCAAGATCATCTCGTTCTTCAAGTCGTCCGAGCAACTCGCCCATTTCAGAATCCGTAACTTTTTCATGAGCCAAAGCAGCGAGCCAAGCCATAATTTCACCTCGTGATTTGGCCCCTTTCTCTGGCATCAGGGTTTCTTGATCCCAACCAAGATGGCCTTGGATGCTTCCGATTCGATGGATATCTTGTACACGGTTCAAGAAGGATGCTTTGTCGCTCATGTTCTTTGCCTAGCATCGGTTCTTCATCAAGACTCGTATCGTTCTCTTTGCTTGATTGTAGCCACACATTCAATATGGAGGAGTGTATGGGATACCATGGTCCTTCCCTTCCGTCGAAAAGACAAGGATGAGAAGGTGACTGCGAACGATGAAGACGAAGACATCAACGCTCTTCTCAATGCAGAATCGTTCGAAGACTCGCAACCAACGACGCGTCTTCCGGAACCAACGACCGATGAAGAACGCCTCCATGCTATTTCAGACATGGTCGTTCAAACATGTATGGACATTCGTCGGGGAGAAAACGTCCTCATCGTCTGTGACCCAACAACAGCAGAAATCGGTCAATCCTTGCACATTGCAACACAGAAACGCTCCGATCGAGTTCTCCTCATCGTCATGCCAAAATCTCGCCATCATGGAGAGGAGCCCCCCTCACCTGTTGCAGCATTGATGCGACAACAACAAGTCGTTATTGCAGCGACGAAGTATTCTCTTACACACACAAGAGCTGCACGTCAAGCATTGAAAGATGGTGCTCGAATTGCTACAATGCCGGGAATGACCTTTGAATTGTACACAGAAGGTGGAATGACAGCGGATTTCCAAGATGTGAAACGTCGGATTTCCAACATTGCCAACTTCCTGAGGCGACGACGAATCATCAATGTCAAATCTGAATCTGGAACCGATGTTACCTTTGAAGTGAACTGGCGTGATTGGAAACTCGATGATAACGGAATATGCAATCGTCCACGGATGTTGACCAATCTTCCTGCTGGAAAGGTGTTTATTCTCCCAAAGGAAGGAACCATGAATGGAACCATCGTTATCGATGGTTCTTGGGATTCGACACTCATCGATGAGCCTGTGGAGTTCATCGTGGAAGATGGGACCGTTGTCGATGTCAAAGGTGGAACTCTTGCTGCAACGATTCGTCAATCCTACGGCGAGGTTGCAAAGAAACTCAAAGCAAAAGATCGGGAGAGTGTTTGGACTGTGGCCGAATTTGGGTTTGGAATGAATCCAAGCGCTCGACTGGTCGGAAATGTACTCGAAGATGAGAAGCGTATGGGCAGTTGCTACTTTTCGATTGGAGACAACACCGGCCTTGGTGGAACGTCGAATGCAGGAATACACGTTTCTGGCGTCCTCGCAGAACCGAGTGTCTGGTTGGATGATTCGTGTTTGACCGAAGCTGGTGAATTCATGGCAGATGAGAACTAGCGATGCGCACTCATGTTCATGTTCCCGCAAATTGGGCAGAAGCGCCAATTCGGATCGAGACCAATCCCACACCCTCGACAATGAATGCCTGAACGAATCGTTGGTTGGATGTTCATGGCCGGTTGTTGAGGCATCATTGGTTGTTGCATCGGTTGACGCATCGGTTGTTGTTGAGGAAGCGGTTGTTGCCAGCCCATTTGAGGAGCAGCAACACCCGGGGAGGTTGGCTGTTGGCGAACCGGGTGCTGTGGTTGCTGCTGTTGTGCAGGTTGCTGGGACTGAATTGGTCTGCGGACTGGAGCGACTGGACGGGGAAGCGAGGACATCTTTTGAGCCGCTTCCGATGAAACGAATTCGGAAAGAGAGACTTCACCA
>JAAXIR010000235.1 GCA_012270265.1 Candidatus Poseidoniales archaeon | reverse complement strand
TGTCCAGGTTTGAGCAGAAATGTTCCATGCGGTGAACAGCAACTCAAGGCCATCAATGATGCCGTCTCCGTCCGTATCAACGTTGATCGGATCGCCTGTTGGACCCGTGAGGTTGTACTGATCCGAGGTCATGTAGGTGCCGAAAGAATACGTTGTGGACGCTGAAGGCCATTGTTGGAACGCATAGGCCGAACCAAGTGTGGTAACAAACCATTGAGGTGAGGAACGATTGGAGTTCGTTTCCGTTAGACTTGAGTCAATGAGGTTGTATTATTCCCAATTGGTCATGCCATCGTCATCGGCATCCAACCATCGATCGCTCGGTTGCAACGGATTCAGTGTCCATTCATCATCAATAACGTTCCATCGTGCAAACCAAATTTCCCAACCATCCGGCATTCCATCATCGTCGGAATCCGCGCTGAATGGATCAGTCGAGCCCTTTTCGATCGGAATTTGGCCTGCCAGAATTGCACCGCTTGCTCGAGATGCGAAGTCAGCTTCTGGAAGTCCGAAGTCCGATACGTTGTCAAACAAGTCTGTCGTGAAACCATTCGGTAATTCCATGCCATCGAGTGATTGATTGTCCAAGAAGAGACCAGAGCGAATGTGATACTCAAGATAGTTGACAAACATCTCATTCTGTGTGAGTACACCATCCTTGTTGACATCGTATCCATCACCATCAGGGTTTTCAAACAAATCCGAACCATTCAACGGGTTGACACCAATGCGAAGTGGTGACCATGTACATTGACCATCGGCTTCCCAACCGTCAGGGAGGGTGTCACCGTCTGAATCAACGAGATTTGGATCTGGGACAGACCATGTTGCGACAGATTCTGGCGACTCGCCGAACTCCTCGAACAAGTCACCTTGGAGACCAGCCTTGCGAACCAGCGACCATTGATATTCACACAGGTTGGCCAGTCCATCTTGATCAGCGTCCCATGACGCATCGTCTGCACGCGTCGGGTCGAGTGACCAGTTGTTTCCGCCGGTAAATGAAGTACCAACCCATCGTCGGTGCTCAATCTCCCATCCATCAGGCATCCCGTCTCCGTCCGTGTCCAACACGGTTGGATCGGTGCCTACGTCGATTGAGTTCAGGCTGCTGTAGGTCGTCCTCGCTTGTTCACCCAAGGCTTCGTCGCAGGTGTAGACCAATTGTGGTGTGTAATAACAATCGAAATTTGTTTCGCTGAGGTAGTAACCAAAGAATTCAGCACCATCCATCAAACCATCCATGTCAGAATCGCTCTGATTGGGCATCGTGGAATTGTAGCCGTCTGCAGTGCGTGCAACGTAGCGGTATTCCTCGAGGTTGGTCCACCAGCGATCGAGATCATCGCCTCCATTCAACCGGAGTCCATCGACATCTCCATCGAGAAGTGCATCCCATGGGTCGGTTGGGTCCAAGCCGTAGGCAAGTTCCCAGCCATCAGGCATTCCGTCACTGTCTGAATCGTTTGCACCCGGGTCCATGAGTTCCAAATTTGCAAACCGGCCAGGTGCCGATGCACCGAGAATGTAGGTTTCTCCGTCACGTTCCATCATGCCAATGGAGGCAATTTCACCTGGCATTTCGGAATTGGATTGAAGGCCATAGACATCTAGGTAGTTCCCTGCGAGAACCCACAAGCCGTCGGACGATCCGACAAGGATTTCGTTACCCGTCGGGTAAATTGAATGAATGTTGTTGGACTTTGCAAGTTCGTCAGCATCACCGCCAGGATGCTCGAGTAGGCCACCGAACGACATGTCGTTCAATTCCAAATTCAAACGATGCAAACCAGATGGAGTCCCAATCCAAAGTGCGGTAGGATTCTGCGCGTTTGGACCATCAAGAACGAGGGCTTGAACCTCTGCAGGATTACCGGTTGCACCGAGATTGAGCGTTCTCAGGTCATCAATCTTGTTTGCAATGTTTACCGGATTGGCGTCGAAGAAGAACCGCCATGTTGGAGTTGCATCGTCTCTGCCTGTGGCAGATTCAAGAGTCATCATTCCACGCTCTGTCCCGATGTAGAGCACCAAGCCACCACCTGGTACGTTTCCATGCTCCAGTTCGGTGACAACAACTTCGTCTTGCATCAACGAGGACTTGAAATTGGACCCGAGCTCATAGGTCTGTGTGATTTGACCGCCTGCATTTACTTCGACGACCATGCCGTCGCCACTGGAACCCAATGCGATGAGTTGCTGGCTTGAGCCTTCGATGGCGAGTTGTTGAATGGCGAAGACCTCAACAGCCTCTGTCGAAGACCAGGATTCGATGGGTTCAACAAAACCGTCGACTTGCAAAGCAGCAACATGTATTCCGTGTGAAGTGGCTAGAGCGACTGAATGTGGACCAGTCTCAGACTCGACAAAGACAGCTTCGTATCCAGTGATTCCTTGTGGGAACCACTGGTCCTGGGTTGTTTCTGTTTCGTAGTCAATCGTGGTCATCCCGTAACGAGTCAGGTAATACGCAGTCGAACCATCGACGAGTATGCTTCGAACATCATGGTGCATGAGAGAAAGAGATCCGGGTATGGCATTGAATGTCAGAGGATACTCCTTGAACGATGAATCGTTCACGCCTAATTGAACCTCACGAAGACCCGACCGTACTGTATTGCCTTCGTCGTTATGAGTGTAATATTCCTCAAGATTGGACAACGATTCACCTAGTGCAATGGCGGTATCTGTCCGGCTCACATCAGCAGAAACGAGCCCATCGCGATTCAAGTCCCACCCGTCTCGATCATCATCGAGCAAAGCGTTTGAACGGTTCAATGGATCGAGGCCAAAGTGTACTTCCCAACCATCCGGCATTCCATCCCCAAACGAGGGATAAAGTGGACGAATGGCAAAACCGTCCCAACTGTAGCGGTCCGAATCGTCGAGAAGTGGGTCGGTTCCGAGCCATAGATCTTCACCAACTACACCAGTAACGTTGTTCGTACACGCTGAGAGAATGTTCACAAAAGATGCATTGGCGCCGTTGGTGATAAACGGCCACTGCGTCAAGACGGAACCTTGTGGGAGCGTTGCTGAACACCACAAACCATCCAATTCATGTGTGAAATTCCCCGGCATACCGTAACGGTACTCCTCTGGTGAGGTGTACTGTTCTGCAACCGTGAGGAAGCCGTCGCGATTCACGTCAAAACCGTCTTCATCAGGGTCGTCGGTTTGGTCACTTGCGTTCAATGGGTCGAAGTATGGACAGACGTAACGTTGTGTCACTTCGTCGAAACCGCCTGCACGATCGCACATCCATGCTTCAAATCCGTCCGGCATACCATCTCCATCTGTGTCAGAAACACGAGGGTCGAGGTAGATTCGGTCCCCGTTTTCATCCAATGTACCAGTAAGGCCTCGTGAAAAACCAGGATCGTTGCAGTTGTCGGGATAAGGCCAACAATACTCTTCTGTATTGTTCAAACCGTCTCGGTCGGTATCGAAATCAGCGTCCGACGCATCACTTTTGTCCAGACCCTTCATCGTCACAAGGCGCCCATCAACTGCAGAGAAATTGATCCATTCTTCGAAAATGTTCTCATGAACATCAGGAATTCCATCACCGTCCGTGTCCGTTGTTGGCGGTTTTTCACCGAATGTATCATCCGGATGAACGTTCGAAACGGGAGAGATGACTGGGAACTGCGACATGAAGAGCAGCCCTGCAATCACAGCAAGTGAGGTGAGTAAAGTGGTCTGGCTCCTACGCAACACAATCACCTACGGCGTAACGCCCTATCCAAACTCCTTGTCTCCACGCTTATAGCAATGATGGAGCGTTGTTCATACACGGTTACGTTGTTGTGGTGTGAAAAAAGGAGATTTTCGCTCAATTCAAGCGGTGTATTCAATATCCGTCTGCACTCGCCTTGCTTCGATTCGAATGGGGATGTCAATCACGCACCTTGGGACCGGCAGTCGTGGAAATGCCACGTTGCTGAGTTCAGGTTCGTCCCACATTCTCGTCGATCAGGGATTCAGTGGCGTCCAACTGGAGAAAAGACTCAACATGCTCGATGTATCCCCGGAAGACCTCGAAGCGATTGTCATAACACACCACCATGGCGATCATGGTGGAGGCGCACTTATTGCCCAGAAACGGTGGAAGGTTCCTGTCTACGCCAATCACCGGACCAGTGCAGAGCTCGGCTTACTACCTGAATTAACGCAGCCGTTCGAGGCGCTCGACGTCTTACCGTTCAACAACGGCAGTTCCCTCTTGCCCGTTCCTGTCCCCCATTCAGGTGCTGACAATGTTGCCTTCGTGGCAAGCCATGGAGGAGAACGTTCAGCAATCATCACGGATTTGGGTAGTTGGACAGATGAGTTGGTGCATCATGTCAGAGGTTGCCAACATATCGCAGTTGAGGCAAACTATGACCGAAACAGACTGATGTCTGGACCCTACCCCTCTTCCCTAAAAGATCGAATCACTGGCCGAGGAGGACACTTGTCCAATCTACAAACCGGTGAATTCCTAGCACAAGTATGCACGGACAAGACCAGGAGCATTACACTCACACACCTTTCTGAAATGAACAATGCACCGCATCTAGCCGAATCCACGGTTTTGTTTGAAATCGATGAAGTGTTTGAGGGCGACATCAACATTTCACTCCAAGATGGGCCTCAATTTTCGCACTTTATCGGTCGCCGAGATGGAGATGGATTCGCCACCAACGCCATTCAACGCATCCAACGAGAACTGCTGTGAAACAGCAACCTTGAGGTCAATGCCTAAATGCAGCCGAAGAACTACGGTGAACAAGGGGAGGTCAATATGCGTCGGCGCAGCACTGCAGAAGATGAGGATGCCGTCAGTGAAATCCTCGGCGTCATCATGATGCTTGCCATGGTCATCACCATCATGGGTGGCGTCTGGATTTTCCTCAACCCATACTTGGTTGCGTTTCACGACAACACCAACTGGAACAGTGCTAGCAACATTGCCGACCGTATCGAAGACCGCATCGACGTTGTTGGCGATGCACCTGATGGAACTGGTACACGCCAAGCTTTGTCCTTGAAATCGTCCTCGATCAATCCTGCGAATCTCGTCGAAGAGTGGATGATTGCCGCTGATTTATCGCCGCTCGAGGTGGTGAGAGTGAACGAATTGAACGCAACATCGTTTGAATTTCTGGCTCTCAATGAATCTGTGACGAGCGTGATAGTACAAACCGTTCAGAACACAACTCAGTATTCTGTATCACCGGCGACCGAGTGGACAACGGTGGACCATAACATGGACAGCGAGACATACCTCATCATCGATTTCTACAATGCTGGAGGCGATCATGTCCACCGATGGTCACGCTTCGTCCTTTCAGGCCTGAGTGTGAACACAGCAATCGATGGAGGCATGAACCAAATTGCCTTGATAAATGATGCAAGGATTTCTCGAGATCCGACAACTTCGTGGGCCATCGAAGAGGCTCCAAAATTGCGTCTTGACACCTTGGTCGATGGCTCCACAAGACTCTCAATTGTTCTCACAGACGTCCGTTTGGGCAATGCGCTCGGAAACGGACCAAACGTTGGGTTCAAGGTCGAATCCCTCGGCCCGATTCAATTGTTTACGGGAGAATCGTACAACCTTCAAATCAAGGTCACCAACACACTCCACTCTGTCATCGACCCACAGTACCACGAGGCTTGGCTCAATGAGTACACCATTAGCCGAGCATCAGGAACGCTTGGTGAATTCGTTGGAATCACACCGTATCAACGAGCGAGTGGAAGCGATGGACTGACGGTAGAAACACAGGGCCTGCCCCTCTATCTCGAAATCGACGTACGACGATTGGCGGTGAACGCATGATGCAGATGCATCGTGACGAAGAGGCCGTATCGGCAGCTATTGCGACTGTCCTGTTATTCGGTGGAGTCATCTCCATTATCAGCCTTATGATGCTCACAATGATTCCTGTCATCGAAGAATTGGAAGGCAGTGTTGAACGACACGACATGTCAGCACAGATGACGCAATTCAATCATCAAACCACGACACTTTCTGAGCAAGGAATGCCAGGGGATGTGGTCACACAAGAATTTGTTCCAGTTGATGGCTCTCTCGCATGGGACATGATGCGCAGTGGCATGTGGTATTCCTCAACATGGCAGGAAGACCATTCCTTCCGAATTCGAGACGTTCTTGACTTCGACGACAAACTCAAGGTGAAACATCCCGAATCGACAACTTCGACCGCCTGCTTTTCGGACTTGAGACTCGGACCGGACCGTCCGTACCACTACGACGCTCCTGAGTGGGCAGACGGGGTGATTCTTACGACTAAACCAGGATTGAGTTTCCCTCTCGGACCGATCGATGTGGACCTTATTCGTAACGATTTGGTCGAGGAGTCTGCTGAATTGTTCGTCGATGATGTTCAAGAATGGAGTCTTGATGATGCAGAATGGTCGATTGAATCAACCCAAGAACTCGTTGTTTATTGGATGCGAGATGGACAAGGAACAACTGAAGTTCGAGCGACAGATGCGAATGCGAACGGACTTGGACGTTCCTGGGCCTTACCACTACCTGCGGGCAATGTTCAGTTGAACATCGTTTCACAGGAGGTCATGATGGTACACGGGAACGGGGCGTTTGGTGATTTTACCGAGGTGGCTCTTCCATCAGATCTAGTTGTTGTTCGAACAAGTTGGAGCAAGACCATGACCATCGATGCAGCACAAGTCGTCCACATCACCACGACGACCGATGCCCAGTTGATGGCTACAATCGATGGTGAAGGTGCGACAACGTGGAAGAGTCTAACCGGTTCAATCCATGGTACATCTTTTATTCCTCCAACTCAGGAAGGCTACGTTCTCCTCTCGAACCCAAATGAGGAACCTGCAACTGTGACATGGCGTGGGTCTGGTGTAACCATTGATGCGTTGAGCAGTTACAGTGTCGCATGGCCCCCTGCTGACCTCGATGGTGCTAGCATGATGCAAAGTGATCGACCAATCTCAGTTGTATGGAGTGGAGCATCGTCGCCAGTGGGTGTGTACCAAATGGGAGCGGTTGATACCGGAATGGAATCTGGATTACGTGTTCATTCAAACACTTCGAACACGTTCAGTCTCGAGCTGAAGAGCAATGGAGATCAATCGATAGTGAATATCTCAACGCTTACCACAAACGAGACCATACTGAATCAGAGTGAATCGTTGATCGTTTCCGTCGATAATCAGCAAATCATCGTTGAAACCGAAGAAGGTCACGGCGTCTATGCATTCGCCGATCACGGAGCGATTGGATTTCACGACTCCATCCATGAGGGAGCGAGGCGCTGTGTCTCCATCGATGTCACTGCATCCGGTTGGGTTGACTTGACCATGCCATGGACGAGCATGGGTGGACGCAGCATCGCCGACTTGCAAGAAGCATGGAAAACGGGTGATTATCCTGCAAGTTTGCACATCGAACTCTATGGCCTTATCGTGGAGGAACCTTACACACCAATCGGTAGTGCTTGGGTCATGCAGATTTCACGATTCGTCTATGAGTTTGAGTCCTCTGTTACAGGAATGGAGGTTGCTATGAGCGGAGGAGCCGTCCTGACGAATCACCCCGAATACAAACCGACCGTCCTGGTAGCACCTGCTGACCGAGGTGGACCAGGCCCACGTTTCGCTGCAACAATTCCAGCGCTCCACCCGACCAGCGATTCTGCTGTGGGAGGAGGTGTGCTTGCTATGGAGGTGACGTTGACAAAGCGAACATCGCTTGCAAGTGATGTTGCCTATGAGGTCCGTCGTGGTTGGGCTGAACCCTATGGAGGAGCGATTGCCGCATCCTCCACCCAAGGCCTCGAGGCCAGTGAAGATTGGACCATCTACCCTGGACGATTGGATCTTCTCACCGACTATGTGGGCTGGGTCCCAGACCCTGGTTTTGGAACTGTAGAATCCGTTTGGCATACGGCTGGGGAACCCATCCAATTCTCACTGCAAATCTCCTCACTTGACGCACATGTTTCGGAGGTGATTGCTTGAAGTCAGTTTCCTTGCAAGAAAACCGGGAAGCGGCCGCAACCGAACTCGGATATGTGTTCACCTTCTTGCTCGGTGTTTTGCTCCTTACCATGTTCAGTTTGTGGATTTATGACATTGAAACTGCGACACGAGAACGCTGGAACGAGGAAGCCATTGATGCTAACATGAACGATTTGTCCGCTGCTATTGAGCGTACGGATGTTGCGAGTCGAATAGACAATTCATCCTATGCAGAGCGCGTCTATTGGAGAGCCACGGAAGCCGACGAATCGCAATTTACGTTGGAATTAACGGATACATCATTGATTCTTTACGATGAGCAAGGTGAATTGGGGACCGAACGTTCGTTGTCCGGCACTGCATCTGCACCACACAGTGGCCTGATTAATCTCGCAGGCGTTGAATCCATATGGGTGGTTTATCATAACGGAATTATTTCTATTGAACTCGATCGGCCCATGTTCTAACGGCCCATAATGGCTGAATGAACTTGTGATTGAACTTCTCGCATACGTGTCCTTGCACCCAATTCACGGAAGACAGCCAATGCTCTCTGGAGATATTCCATTCGACGCTGTCGGTCGGGTGCTACGCCTCCAAGCTTAGAGAGCAACTCACCAATTTGCATTCGAAGATCGTTGGCCTCCGCAATGATGAGAGCTTCTCGATAACGTTCGAGTGCTTCTTCACTTCGACCACTATCTTCAAGCACTTCACCAAGGAGAATCATCAGTTCAACCATGGAAATGGGATCGCCAACGTCCGACATGATGTTCAACGATTCCGTATAATGATGCATCGATGTTTCAGCATCATTCATCTTAGCATGATAGCGTCCAAGCAACGCTTGTGCTCTTGCATGAGCGAGTAAATCATCGGCCTTATCGGTCCGCTCAAACACTTCAAACGCATGCTTTCTTGCGCGTTCAACTTCCCCAAGATCCAACAAGGCACGTCCAAGAATAATCTGTGCACTGAGAAGTGACTCATCACTGCTGATGATCGCTTCAACTTCGGAATATGCTTCCAACGCTTTGGCACGGTCGTTCTTTCTTCGGTACAAATACCCCATGTTGTTGTAAGTACGTGCAGCACCTTTCGCATCCCCAAGTTCAACTTGCACCTCAAGAGCCTCTTTGTGCGATGAGAGAGCCTTGTCAGTCTGCCCTTGCTTCATGGCAATGTCTGCTTGTGAACCAAGAATCTCAGAGTAAACAACCGGAAGGTTGGCTTCTTTAGCAGCCTTGCTTGCGGTCTCGAAGATGGATGATGCTTGCTCAAATCGTCCAAGCATCAGGAGAATGTCGCCCTGAAGTTGCATCATTGGAGCCATCAAGGATGCTTCAAGACGGTCGATTGTAACGCTTTCAATAAGACTGAGCAACTCAAGATGACCTTGTGAAACGAGTTGACGACCGAATTCAACGATCTTTTCAATCGCTTCCTGTTGTCGTTCTGAAGCGAGTTCGTGATAGATTTGCTCCAAGGTTGTTTCAGAAGACTTGCTCAACTTACTGTAGTAGGATGCGCAGGTACTGTGGACAGATTGTTTGGTTTGTTCATCAATACTTCGAACAAGGAACTCTCGAATCAAGTCGTGGACATCATAAACGTCGGTATCAACCTGACGTGCGAGTCCTTGTTCGACAAGACTTCCGAGGACATCAATGTCCAATTCGTGTGCGAGTAAAGCATCGAGGGAAACGGATTCTCTGAAGATGGACAATACAGTCAAAACACGCTTCTGCTCAGCAGAGAGTTTAGAGAAGATTTCCTTGGTAACGTAATGTTCGAGCGTATCGTGGAAAGCGCCTGCAGATGCGCCGCGATTGATCAATTCCAGAACGAGGGGGTGACCTCTCGACAAACCGTGAATGTGCAGCCATTGTTCGGTGGATAAATCTTCGAAACCTGTGAGGAGATTCCTTGCTGAATCAGAATCAAGTCCGTCGAGTGGCAAGACAAGACTCGTGATGCGACCTTCAGCATCCTTGGTTGGAACAACCGGTTTGAACGAGCGAGAAAAGATGACGAGTCCAATGGATTCCTCACTACCAAGCAAACCGAGCGTCATTGATTGAATGGTTTGGAAAAGGATGGCATCCGAAACCTTGTGGAAGTCATCAATCACGATGAGCGTTGGTGTGTTCTCAAGCGAATCAATGAGAATTCGTGCAGCATCATCCGGTTTCGGTACGGGTGTTGCTGCCAAATAATCAGCAAACGATGAATCGCCAATATTGAGCAACCATTCAGCTAACGATTCAAACAAGGCACGAGAGCCTTCCCAATCCTGACAACGATGGTACAACAAATTTCTTCGATGCATGAAGCGTTCAATCAACTTTGCAGCAATTGTAGTTTTACCAATCCCTGCAATACCTGGAATCATCAACGTGGTCGCACGTGCATCCAACAGGTTTACCATGTTGTCGAGTTCTTTTTCTCGGCCATAGAAATGTCGCAATCTTGGAAGATCGCCAAGAGAGGTGACAAGTTGCTTTTCGACTTGCTTTGATAGATCGCGCTCGATGAGATCCTCCGAAAGAGAACGAGCATCAAGGATGAGGTTGTCATCAAGATAGCGTATGATATCAACCGGTCGCATCGTGAACGGCAAGACCTCGTGGGCAGCACCGAGTGATGTCGAGATTGTTTCACCATCGACGTTGATGCAACGAAATTGAAATTCGCGAAGGCGCCCCCAGGTTTCTTCAGCGGCAACAATCCCCGCATCTGTCAAAAAGTAGGCCTTGCGTTTTCGGCTAACACCTTGGACGTGTGCTTGCCGTTCAACGAGAAGACCTTGGTCTCTTAGACCGGAAATAGCACGTGGAACGGTGGATAGTGCGAATGCTACGGCATTGGCAATGCCCATTTGGGAGAGGGCGAAGGGGACTTCGACCTTCTCCTTAAAATCGGCATAGTCGAGAAGATGCAACAGCACCTTCTCCTGCACGCCAGGTTTAGCAATCATCGCCTCACCTCTCACTGGGAAGGTGGTTGGTAATTTGGATCAGGAACCCACTGGTTGGTCTCTTGGTCCCAAAGCCATCCTGGGTGCTGAGCAGAGGACTGTGGCTGAGCTGATTGTATTGGAACAGCAGCAGGTTGTTGTTCAGGAATCTGAGCAGCCTCTTTTCGTCCCCAAGCATATGGGTCTTCCTTCTCCTGTGTTTCTTCGGATGCGGCAAAGCCTTCTTCCTCAATATCTTCGAATTCGATGAAGAAGTACCCCACACCACCGAGGAGAATCAAGGCACCAATGACGATACCAACGATGAGGAACAGGTTTGATCCTTCATCGGCATCACCGACAACGACGCTAAAGGTTTCAGGTTCAGAACTGCCACCAAAGGTTTGTCCATCCATGAGGAACTTGAGATCGTTCGATGCATCGTTCATGTCTTGGAGCGTGAGTGCCATCGTCCATGTACCGGTTTCACCAACAACAACTGTCTTGATGAGTGTTTCAGAAGCGGCTGAACGAGCTTCAATTCGGGCACCTGGCAAACCTGTCCCACTGAAATTCGCTGTGCTCGTAGCAGTGACTGTACCGGTCGGATTGTCTCGCTCGACACCGAATTCGATCGCTTGAACGAAGAAAGTTACATCACGAGACAATGCAGATTCATCCGAGGTATCACGCACGACGAATCGAACGTTTTCGATGGTCCACGTCGTGATGTCTTCATTTGATTGAGAAATCGCAGGGTCGTATCGAGCGAACCCTTCGCTATCGATGGTGATGAAGTATGGATGAGAGTCATCGCTCGGATCGGTCTGATCATCCAAGAAATCGATGCTTAGTTGTTCAAACGATGAATCCGGGTCGGTGAAGTATTGCTTCAAATCAAGTACGGCGCCTCCACCACATTGATTCTCGGATGTTGAGCCAACGACACAGAAGATTGTGACCTGATTCGGCCACGCTGTTGAATTGAACTGTGGTGGAATATTGTTGGCATCACTTGGCTTCGAAATCGTGATTCGAACAACGTCTTCAATCGAATAATCTTCACCATCGTAGGCTTTGACTCGAATCTCGTATTGACGCTCGTGAATCAACTTGCTTGTGTCCCAAACAGCAGACCACGAATATCCTGGTCCGCTTTGTTGGAAGGTCGTGACCGGTCCCGGTCCATTCGAAAGAATCAATCCGCTCGCGAGGTCGAGGATTTCAATCTCGACACGCGTGATGGTTCCGTCCGCTCCATCGCTTGCGAATCCAAGTAGCGTGGTCGTCTCTTCAGCCTGCACAGGTTGTGTACCATCTGGTTCGAGGAGATCAACGATTGGGATGATGTTGTCGTTCAGAACCATAACAGTCCGTGTCGAAATCACACACGTTCCTTGCACGTCGTCACAGAAATCGCTGTCACTCGCCCAAACTTCGAACGTGTACTCTCCGGTTTCAAGCTCCTCAAAGTTCCATTCATAAGCCCATGCAACTGAACCATCGATGGCAAAGTGTGAGGCATAACCGTTCGGACCTGAAACGTCGAACCAGATGTCTTGAATGTCGGATCCCCACGTACCTGCGTACGGGTCGGATGCCGTTCCAGTGAAGAGAATCTTTCCGTTGGAATGCGTCGAACCATCCAATGGCTCGTTGAGGTAAAGTGTCGGTGGAACAAGATTCAACTTGAACTTACGGACTTCAATCGGAGAGTAGTCCAAACCGTCGTAGGAACGAATTCTGAAAGTGACGTCACTTTCACCGTCAGGGTGAGCAGACAAGTCCCAATCAAACGACCATGTCTTGAACGGGTGGTTTTCTTTGGTCAATTCGCCGTTTGCTCCAGACGTATCGACGGCATAGTACCAATCGGTGCTACCTGGAGGCTGGATTTCAACTCGCTCAATCAGTCCGAATTGTCGGTCATAAGCGATGACATCAAGTGGATATGGGCCAGACTGACCATCCCAAGCCGTTCCTGTAATGACAGCGTTGATGGCAAAAGAATCACCATCGTATTGTTCGACGGTGACACTGGGGCGTTCGTTGTCAAGGCTGATGATGTCGTCGATTGATCCGCTCAGGACGAAATCGAAGTTCTTCTTGCCTTTACCAAACTTGTACGCTTCGACGATGTAGAACGGTAATTCTCGACCGTTTGCACAGTCTGGGTCATCGGCATCGACGAAAGTATCTCCATCGTTATCGTAACCATCTGAGCAGGTGTCCTCATCGAGAACTTCTGGATTGCTTGGGTCAGTACCAGGTACGGTAACAGCGGTTTCACCTACGAGGTGGTTCCAGTTTCGATCAAGCAAGAAATCAGAAGGCAGAGAAACTTGTTGCGTGAATCCGAAACTGTCCGTTGTGAGTTCGTAGAGAGGCAGGCCAGTTGCATCCTTGATGATGACCGTTGCTCCTGCAACGTTGCTGTTCTTGGCCTTCACTTGGTACCGAACCAATTCACCTTGGCGAACTTGCGAACCCCATGCTGAGTTTTGGTTTTGAACGTGGACCTTCGAAGCATCGAAGTTTTGCAAATCTGCGAACGAGAAGACAGTGGAGTTGTTCACCAATTCAATGGCGAGAGGCATATCTCGAGGTGGTACTGCAGCAGTGTCTGGGAGTAGGAGACATTCCGACTGAACGTACGGACACTCAGCACCGAGCCACTGGAGCATGACCGGGAATGAATAGCCACCTGCAGCATCAGGGATGTATTCGGATTGAACCGTTACACGAGATTCAGAGATGTTGTAGACCTGTGTAGCATTGGTCCATGTGTTACCAGAGAAGTAACCAATCGAACCGTACTTCTGTCCGTATTGATTGTCAAAGTGCGTGATGTTAGCAGCAAATTGACCTGCTTCGATGGTGTTGCGTTGAACATTGACGATCGAACCCTTGATTCGAAGACCATCACCTGCGTTGTTGGTAACGGTGTTGTCGACGATGGTTGCAGAGGATGTAAACACGTGGATAGCAGGGCAATTAAAATCGCCACCGTACATCCAAGCGGAGTTGCATGTTCCAGAGTTGTTGGAGATGATGTTGTTTGCAATGTATGCACGGTTTGGTGATGGGCCCGGGTAGTTGCTACCAGAGTCTCGGTAGTGGTATTCCCCGATTTGAATGGGTTCCTTCGCAGTATCTTGGACGGTGTTGTTCTCAATTGCAACTTCAGATTGACCGTAGACCCAGAATCCGTTGTAACCAGTGATTGGACCTACAGTGTTGCGATGAGCGTTAAGCGTCGAATCACGGATACCAAATCCAGACCCACTCGATGCACCGGAAATGGTGTTGTCTGTTGCTGTAACAATTGCACCATCGTAGGCGGTGATACCCGCGCCCTCGCCTGTGGTAATGACGTTGTTATCGAGGTAAAGGGTGTGAGCAAAATTGCCTGTTGTTTTGTATGAATTGGTATCGATGGCGTTGCACAAAACGTTGATGGTACTGTTGCCGAGTGATCCGGATGACCCCTTGAAGAACGCGCCGTAGGCGTTGTCCTTGATGTCGAGATTGTCCATCGAAACGTAGGACGATTCGGCGTAAATGAGAACACGTCCTCCGCCTTGGTTACCACACTGGGCTTGGGTGTTTCCAGTAAAGGTCGAGCCAGTGATGGTCAGCGCAGAGAGGATCCCTGCACCTGCTTCATAGGCACGAACCGCAGCTGCATCGTATCCTCGACCGTCGTCACCAAGGGTGAACGTTGAATCTCGAATCGTTGGTGCTGCGAAATCAAGCGCAATGATGTTCGATGTATTGATGTTTGAGAATGCGAGGTTGTCGACAACGGCAGAGGAACCATCGAAGACGAGTGTACCGTATTGAACAGCCTGCAGAGTTTGAACGTAGATTGGGTATCCATACGCATTGTTGAACGATACGTACGACATACCAGTCGATGCTTGGTTGATGGTGCTGCGAATAATAACTCCAGAACCGCATGCGGCATCGGAGTTGGTCAGGAGTTGGTTACCCTGTTGGTAGCATCGTCCAGTAACGCTGTAATCGGATGGTGTTGCCCACTCAAAGCGAACCTGAGAGGAAGCACTTCCCTGTGTTGCACCACATGACGCAGAACCTGCGCAGATGGCTCCCTCAACATCGATAAAGACTCCAGCAGGGATGTTGATTGTCGTTCCAGCTTGGATGACGAGTTTCGCACCCTCGGCGACGGTAACGTCACCTGTGAGCGTGTGTGTGCCACTCCATGTCTCGGTTGTGACGATTGTTCCGGATGCAGTTTCGTTCACCGCACTCGCCGTTGGTACAGTAACCAAACCGATCATCAATGATGTGAGAAGGAGTCCCACAAGTCCTACACTTTTTCCAACATTTGCAAATTGCATGTTCATTCCTCTATTTCGGTGGAAGGACTGAACGAATATAATACTGCGCCCCATTTGACACTTGTAAGAATATCACTAACGAACTATAGTATCATATTATCGCCTTTGAGAATATCAAATTATGATAAGAATATCAAAGAATTGATGACATCAGCATGCGATTTCATCAGGAATTTGACCCAACCACGCACTTGCTTTCAACTGACCATACCCTTGTTTTGAATCGTGTTGGGAATCAGAATTCATCGAATCCGCTAACGCACGTTTCACAAGTTCAATGCATCCTGTTGAGGATTGTCCGTTCGGTTTGAGTTCGGGATGGGCCTCGAGTATCAACGCCAATGCTCCTGCAACAAATACCGTCGCATCTGATGTACCACTAGAGGTGTACCACTGGTTATCCACGCCAGTCGATAGAATGTCAACACCTGGTGCAGTCAATTCGGGTTTTTGATTCGGATATTCACGGACGTTACCATCCGTGTCAACAGATTCACCCATGGACGATTGACTCCAAACGTTTCCTTCCCGATCCGAAGCACCCACTGTAATGACGAGGTTGACATTGCCTGGTGCACTTACGAATCCATCATCACCGGAACCTCCATCGTTACCAGCGGCAGCGACAACGAAGATTCCCTCATCAATGGCTTGCCTGGTTGCAGAAACAGCAGGGCCTTCACGAGATGCTGATTGGTCCTGTGCGCCACCCAAAGAGAGCGAGATAATGTCAGCTTCAAAATCAAAAATACACCAACGAATCGCATCAGCCACACGTGTTTCTGAACCAGTATTGTTCTCTCCATTTGCACTCAACGCTGCTGCCATACCCAATGTTACATTGGGTGCAATTCCTTGTTGGAAATCGGTTGACAGCAAAATTCCCGCCATGAGGGTACCATGAGCGATGGAACCATAATCCGTGGGTGTTGCAGAATTTCCAACAAAATCCTCGAACAGAACATCTGCATCCTCGAGGGAAGTGTGTGACAGTGATACACCCGTATCGACCATACAAACACGAACGCCTTCACCGGTGAGACCGGTCGCTTGTAAATCCCGAATCTCTGAATCTTCGAAAGCCCATTCTGAAGTCGGCGGAGGTAATTGAAGCAAGAGGAGATCTGACTGCCACAGCACCACGATGATACCCATAAACAGGGCAATGACAAGACCTGATGCAAGCGAAAAGACCCGTCGAGTCCTGAATGCTACCGTATCTGGAAGCACTGGAGCCCAGCCGGTCACTTCTGCTCGCCACTGGCCTTCATGACCCGAGGTCGAGGGATCAACAGCAGAGAGAATCTTCGGCTCCCCGGGTTCGGGAAGCAGTTCAACTCCACGCAATTCTTCCATGTCCTTCCCACCGAAATGGGCGGTTCTCGTGTATCAAGCCTTGTCTTCGAACGAATCAGAATCGTCCACCAGCACCACGGACTCGAGACGACGCCTTGAATCCAAAGTACAGGATGATGAAGGTCAATGCAATGATGACAACGATGACGATTGGGTTGGATGTTTCTTCCGAACCCTGCACGAGGTACTCAATGCTAAAGTCGTCATCAACATTGTTGGTCGCATAATTGGCATCATCGCCGAGGATTTCTGCACGCACATCGTATCGTGTGATACCTTGACTCGCCGTCGGCAAGACAAATTCGAAGTCAGTTGACCCTTCAGCAGGAACGCTGAGTGTCATGTTCATTTCGGACAATCCACTGCTGTCGACATAAATGGTCACTTGTTGAACAGGTCGTAGACCGCTGTTCTCAATGACGATGACGAGGGTGTTTGGATCGACGTCGGCAAAGTTATTGCTTCGAGACTTGGACAAATCTTGATTCCAGTTCAATACGCTTCGAGCAGATTCAACAGTAATCTCAACATCTTCCTGTGTGACACCGTCCTCGCTTGTGATTCGAACAGTGACGGTGACTTCACCATCATCGAAGGAAGGTGCACCCGTTACAGAGAATGCAAGGTCACGCATGTTGTCCTTGGCGATCGTTGTGACGCCGTTCATTGGAGTGACCGTCCAACCATCTGGCAGGTTGGTAAGTACTTCGTACGTGAAGGAGTCATCACCGTTACCGTTGTTGTTGATGGTCAAGGACGCAGTGGTTGTACCACCAGGTGCAACACCAACCGTGGATGTGACATCCGTCGTGTTGAATCCGTACGTCTGAGGAACTTCGACATTGAGCGAAACTTCCGTCATATCTCCACTGTCTGCAGAGAATCGAATGTTGATGTCATGTCCGTTTTCAAGCCACCATGCAGTTTCAACAGATGGGAGAACGATTCGTGCACGCAGCGTCGCTTCGAGCGTTGCGTTCTCTGCAACATCACCAATACCAAGCTGAACGTTGGATGTGCTGACCCAGTCAGAGCCGTTGTAGAATTCAACAGTCCAGTCGTCTTGGTCAGGCGATACGGTCACAGTACCAGTTACTTCGAACGGATCGGAAATCTCAGTACCGCCGTATACTGCAAGGACATCAAACTCAATGGCAGTGTAGTTTGCATCATCGCTTGCGTTCACAACAGCAAGCAAATCACGGTTCGCATCGCCGAGTACAGTCGCTCCCGTTACCGAGTCGATCGTGAGCGTTAGATCGCTGTTTGTCTTTCGGTTGTAGGAAAGCATGACCGCAGTTCGACCTTCATCACCGTTGTCAATCGATACACCGGCGGTGTAGTTCATCGTCAAGTCGCGCTGAACGGTTGAGAATTCGGAGTTGAAGGTCGCTGCTTCAGCTGGGAGGAGGACTTCGAGTGTACCATCGGATTCCAATGGCAGGGCCCAAACACGCCCATCTCCAAGATCGACTTCGACATCAACGACATCTGCAACAGGTGATGAAGCATCGTCTGTACCAGCATTGTAGGTCTGCAGGTTGAACGAAGTGAATTCGGTTGATACATCAACCCAACCACCCTTGCTCATAACAAGTTCAATTGATCCACCGTTCTGTACCTCTGCCTCGAGCAGGCCGACAGCTACGCCACCGCCGTTGAACGGTGCATCGTCTTCGTAAACAACAACAACCCATTGACCGGGTTCAACAACTGCTGTAAAGGAGAGCGTCTCATCAGCGAGCACTCCAGCTACTTCAACAGCATCCTGTTGGTTCTCTGAGGTTCCATACAGTGTGATGGTTGCACCATCCAATCGAGAAGCGTCAAGAACATCGGTAATTGAACCTGTTACGGTGACTTCTGCTGCTGACATTTCGATATCCTGTGAAACAGGTTCGTTGTCAACCACATACATTCCTGTGTCATTGTCGTCGTACGAAACAACACCAAATCCGTCCTTTGCCACGGTTACAGAATAGCTTTCGAGGATTGGTACATAGATTCGCCAAACACCGTCAGCGTCTGTTGTCACGACAGTGTCAATGCTGCCACCTTGAATGGTAACATCTGCACCCTCAACGCCCTCGTTGCCATCTGCAATGTCGTCTTCATCGGTATCCCAGTATGCCTTTCCACCAATTTCGACTTCCAGTGCTGCATACACAACATCCAGCGAGGTGTTTGCATCGATCAAGACCGGAGCATCGGATGTATCGAGCGTCCAGTAGCGCTGTGCTGCGGACTCGTTCATGTAGAGACTCCAGGTTCCTGGCATCAACAATTGCGTAGCGTTTCCATCAGCATCAGTTGGATTCATGGTGATGTTACCAAAGCCATCATGACTGACGAGAACGACCTTCTTTCCTGAGAGTTCAGATTCTGTACCTGCTTCGATCAAGGTAAGCGAGACTTCAACAGCCTCAACAAGCGATAGAGCGAGTTCGGTACGAACACTGGAATCGTCTCCAATAGTGATTGGCATACGCAGTGATTCTGTGACACCGTCTCCGTTGAGAAGTGGTGCAACAACGACAATGTAATCGCCGCTCTCAACATAGGTAGCGAATGTTCCGTTTTCATCAACATTGATTGGAACGTAATCCGAACCATCGGGTGTCGAGAGCAAGAAGTTCTCAACCATTGCAGAGCCATTGGCCCATGTGATGGTTCCGTTCATGCGCCATGCATCAACGATTGGAACGAGAACTGGTTCTTCAGGACCAGTCAATCCAATTGGAATAATATCCAACACACCATTGACTTCAAGGCTCGCATCACTTGCGTTTTCGTCGGATGCGTCCAAGTTGTTGGTCGAAATGGCGTAGATACCCGGACTGAGGACAACCTCAACAATTCCGTCTTCGCTGTAGTCGTCCGAAGTGATGTTCACACCTTCGCCGACCTCTGAGACAGGAATCAACTGTATATCAGGGCGAATCGCCGTTCCATTTTCGAAGACGCCATCACCCAAGTCGGTAAAGACATTCAGCGTTACAGTACTGTTTTCAGGGTTGGTGATCAAACTCACAGGTTCTGGGTTCATTCCGTCCTGAACGCTAACAAGGTACTCTTCTACGGATGCGGCATTGTACTCCGCAGCAGGGATGCTGAAACTCCATGTTCCATCGAGTAGTTGCATGTTGAACAGACCTGCTTCATCAGAGGTCGTGGTCCACACGACGCCATCCTCACCCTGAGCATGGATTTCGACAGGCTCATAGTTCGGAATGTCTTGGTTCCAGTTGGTTTCGTTATTGAACAGATAAATTGCACCAACAACATCAACGGTTGGCTCAAGGATCAAAGCATCCAACTCAGCCATACCTTCGGATACAACAACCAAGGAACCAACAGCGAAGCTCGAGACTGAACTTTGCGCATTGAGGTTGAAGGTCATACCAGCAGGCAAGCGTTGACTGAACTCACCGAATTGATCGGTGACCGTCGTGAACTCCAATCCATTGCCGTGGAAGGTAACTGGGACTGAACTTGCGTTCTCGTACAGTTTCTCTTCTGCAGGGAGTGCAAGCCACTCATCGTACGTGAATCCAGCAGTGTTCGGAGCGTCAATGGATCCGTTGACCCAAACCGAAGTCGAGTAGGTGAAGTCCAATGTCAAATCTGAATCCTCGACCTTGATTTCTTCAATCAAGATGTAGTCTTCATCGCTGTTATCGCTGACAGACCATTCACCAACAGGGAGTTCGACGTAAACAACACCGTTCTCATCGGAAACAACATCCATCGGCAACAAGCCAAGTGGGTCGGTGAAGTTGACTTCTCGACCTGCAACATCGAATCCTTCTGGGCCGTTCAATGTGATGGTCAGGTCAAACATTTCAGGAACACCGATATCAAAGGTGAAGTTCATTGGCTCATCGAAGACCTGCATGGTCTGGTTGAGTTCGTAGAATCCATCGTTATCAAGATCGACACGGACGTAGTATTCGCCAGCTGTGATTGGTCCGTATGAGATGTTTCCTTCTTCATCGGATGTAATGGTAATCATTTCATCTTCACCAAGAGCAACATCGATGAGTTGCACCTCTTGGTTCGGAATCGCTTCACCGGACATTGTGGTCAGTTGATCTGCAAACAGTGAGGCTGGTACGGTCATTGCCAAATCGAAACTTGGTTCGATTCCGACCTCAACAGGGTCAGGCAGGAGAATTTCTCGACCGTTTGGCATCAAGGCAATCATGTTGTAGACACCTGGAACGAGTCCAGTTTGATAGAAGGAACCAGGGTTGACGATATCCCCACTGAAGGTACCTGGACCGATGAACAGTCCAGTTCCATTGAGCGTTCCAACACCTTCGAAAATACCAGTGCCCTCGAAGGTCTCTCCGTCGAGCTCCTTCATCAGCGTACTGACACCATCGGAAGTCAAACGACCACTGGCCATAACTTCGCCATCTAGGAGATAGGTTGAGAAATCGGTTCCCTCGGAGATGAGACACAACGTCGCATTTTCTGGCATGGTGTTGTTTTCTCCACAATCGAGTGATGCATTGTCGTGCTCGATCCACGTTGCTTCAATGGTTCCCTTACCAATCCAAGTTCCGTTTCCAGCAAAGACGCGAGCATCGGAAATCTCTCGTGTGAAGTTTCCGGTAAAGTCGTAAGCAAGTGCGACACCTTCGCTGGTGAAGGTACCTACATCGGAGAAGGTGACTTCACCCGTTCCTTGGAGGACGCGAGTTTCATCGGTATCAAACGAACCATTGGTTGTCGTCATGGTGT
>JAAXIR010000210.1 GCA_012270265.1 Candidatus Poseidoniales archaeon | reverse complement strand
TCGAGCTAAGTGCGAGTTGAAGTGGGAAGTTCCATGGAACAATGTGTGCTGTTACACCAACAGGTTGGCGAAGTGTGTAGCTTAGTCTGTTGCCTGGTACTGGCATGTCTGATCCTTCGATCTTGTCGGTCAAACCTGCGAAGTATTCGAAGGTCCATGCTCCATAGCGGATTTCAGACAATGCTTCACGGAAGGTCTTGCCGTTGTTGCTGCTTTCAATGGCTGCAAGTGCCTTTGCGTTGGCATAGGTTGCTTGTGCCATACGGTTGAGCATCCGGCCACGTTCTGCTGGATCCATGGCACTCCAACTCTTGTCAGCAACGGCTGCTCTTGATGCAGCAACACAGCGATTGACATCGTCAATGGTGGCTTTGGGTGTTGTTGCAATCGTTTCGCCCGTTGCTGGGTTCAGAACATTGTGTGTGTTGTTATCCGATGATGCGCACCATTGGCCATCAATGTACATCTGCTTCTCGTCCATGTTCTTTCCACATCGATGAGACTCATGAGCGATTCGGTGGATTCTTTTGGTTGAAAAGAACGATTCAATCGTTGGTTGAGACCCAATAGACTCATGAGGTGCATGCTTCAACAAGCATCATGGTCGAGCGTGTTGGTCTTGCAGCAGAATCTGCAAAGGCCATGAGTACAGCCGCACCTCGTCTACTGATGCTTGCAGGTCACACAGGTGTTGGACAATCAACAGCTGCTCTTGAGATTGCTGCCGCATCTGGATTTTCTCGCATTCTTTCAACGGATGCGATACGAGAAATTATGCGTACATGCATCGATGTAGTTGTTGACCCTGCCTTGCTTCGATCGTCCTTTTCTCGTGGAGAAAACGGGGAACCGGTCATCGATTGGCAACGAACGTGTGAATCGGTTGAACCTGGAATTACGGCAACCATTGAACGTGCTCGACGTGAAGGTATTGACCTCTTGATTGAAGGCGTTCACATTGTTCCAAGCGACCGATTGCTGCGTGCTTGGCGAGAAGGCGGCGGCATAGCTGTTGGTTTGCTGATGCAAGTCGAGACCGAGGATAAGCATCGAGAGATGCTCAAATCACGGGATGCGCATTCCTATCGTCGAGCCGATCGTTATCTTGCAGGCTTTGATCGAATTCGTCGCATTCAGGAAGGACTCCAAGAGCGTGCAAAGATTGCTTCATGGCCTGTTGTTGATCCAACTTGGGGGAGCGATACTGATCGAATCAAGCACTTCCTTAACCTTGCTTGGAATGAGCACAAGGCGTGATTACAGTTCGACAACGAACTGAATTGGTTTCATCAACATGGCATCACTGTCAGAAATGCCGAGTTCGGCATCAACTTGGATTTGATTTGAGCCAAGATCCGTAATCGTGATGATGATCAATTTCACTTCAATACCGCTGATTTCACCATGATGAAGAAGATCCTCATGAGATGAATCCATGGCTTGTGTAACGGATTCAAGGGCAGAGACGCCGTTCTCATACCATATCTCGGCACGTGCTTCGACAAGGTCTGGCAAGGTTGCTTCAACGTCCTGTGAAGTTCGAATGACGGCATCGCTCGCAACATCGTGAGGTACAGACATACCTGCCAGTTTGATGGCAAAGATGGCCATCGAAAGAAGCGACATCATGAGGACGACACCCGTTGCAAGAAGCATCTGGGCCTTGTCATCTTTCTGACAAGGACGCATCAGGAGGCACCTCCACGAGACCAAACATCGAGACTAATGGTCCAAACATCCGTATCGACCACGAGTAATTGATGCACGGTGACCGTTGCTCCGTTCGGCGTTCCTACTTCCCCGTAAGGTGTCGCAGGCATAGCGTTCTGGGCGAGCCAGCAATTGGCTTCCTTTCCGATTGGAAGCATCTCTTGCAAGAGTGTGCAAGCATCATCGAAGGCATCCTCTTCCAACAACTCATGCAAGCGGCTGTCTCCAATCAATTCCGGAGGCAAGGCCATGGAGGCTGTAATGGCATCTTCACCTGCAGATTCAAGCGATGCATCAATCGCAACCGATCGTGCATCTGGAACATTGACGCGAATGAGGAAGGTCGCTGACATGAAGAACAACCAGAACAGTGTCAACATCTCAAGGATGTGGACTTGAGCCTCCTCGTCCTTACGCACAGCATCATCCTCCCAAATTGAGAGGCGCAGGTACGAACGTTCCAACCGATGGATTCAGGCCAGGTGGAGCAGTAATTCCAATCAGATTTGGCGTGAATGCAATAACGTTGAACACAACCAGTGCAACAAGAATCATCATCCCTGAATGTTTGAATCCTGCAGAAAATCTTCCCGTCGCCATCAGACCAGCCATGCATCCGTTACCGATGGCTTGCATGGTTACACCATAGTAGAAAATTGTCAAGAAAAACAGTGGATCGACGTTCCGAATCTTCATGTTTCCAATGTTTTGGCCTCCGCCACCATCATCGGACGAGTTCGAGTTGGCAATTGCAGGAATAAAGACCGTTGAAAGAACAACGATAACACCGAGGAAAACGAAGTATGAGGTCCAAATAACAGCAATATAGGAACCAATCGCTCGTTTCCGTTCACCTTCTAGGAATTTGATTTCACGAGAGTCGTTGGCAGCGGTGACAAGAATATCTGAAATTTTTCCACCAGCACGATCCGCCTCAGAAATCAACGAAATCGCCCGTTTGACCAGCGGCGTTCCGACGCGTTCAGCGAATTGGAGAATAACGTCACTGAACTTGATACCCCACGAAAGCTGGTCTCTCATCTGCTTGACTTCGTCATTCAGCGCACCGTATTCAGACGTTGCCAGCGTTTGGACCGCCACCGTCATGGAAAGACCACCCTTCCAGTATTCTGCAAGGTCACGGAGGAAATCAGGGACCTTTTCTTCAATATCGGTCTTTCTGTTTCCGACACCTGCCAAGTAGAAAGAAGCAGGCCAGAGGAAAAAGAAGAACATCAATACGAAGAAATTCAAGAAGATGGTTGGATGGACGCTAAGCGGACCAAGGCTGTATTCAGGACCAATCCACAACGACTTGTTGTTCATGTTCGCAGGAACACCATCGAAGTACTCGATTTCCATGTTGAAGGTAAATTCGTTGATAGGAACGGTATCCGATTCAGATTTGACAATCAATTCGTAACGACTACCGGCATCGATGGAGTTCAACTCGATGAGGCATTGATCGGAAGAAACACCAGTATTACCCTGGTAGAAATCGAGCATTTCACCGTACCGATCTCGGATAGCAACGGTGTAGGTCACGGGTTCACTTGCCTCCGCCTCACACGTCATTTTCAGAGGTTGCATGACCACTTCCCCACCCGTTGCTTGCGGATCAACACCAGGAACGTCGAAATTTTTCCCTCGGAACAGAATATCTTCCCAAGGCTCATCGCTCCATGTAACGATGTCTGGACTGTCCTGCAACAGTGAACATGATTGATTCTGAGCGTAGGTCGGCTTTGAATTACCATTGAATGCTTCATTATCACCAGTGATGATTCCACATGCAACGTTGGTGAACATTGGCTCGCCGTTGGCAGTTGGGATGAAGCCAGAGTTTGTTGCCCAAACGACGGCAGTTGTCATACCAAGAAGAATCGAGACGAACAAAATACCATACAACTTGGTCATGGTTGAGTCGTCTTTCGGCAGGTCGAGGTTGACGACAATCTTGTTCTTCTTTTTCCGAGCCAAGTATCGTCACCCCCTACATCTCTTGCTCCTTGCTCGATGTGTACACAAGAACAGCATAAGCAACGTGAATCATCGGTACGAATCCAAGGACGATGCCGTACAGCATTCCTTCGGACATCTCTGCACCAGAACCGGATACCCAGAACATAATGACGAGCATGACAATCAGGAACAGCGGCATTGCGACAGCGACAACAATGTACGATTCTGCCAAGAGCGCAATGGATTCCAAGAATTGACCAAGACGGGTTCGGTTCTCTCGCATGTAGTGCTCAGCACGGTTGAGGAAGTAGAGCTTCAATTGACCACCAGCAGTCAAGGTACCGACCATTCCTTGGAAGAACTCAGTGAGCCAAACCGAAGCAGCACGATCGACACTGAGCTTCATCGCTGTAATCAGGTCGTAACCGAGCAGTGTAACATCTCGATACACCATCGCAGCATCGTCTGCAACGTCACCGTAGATGTCTTTGTTCATGGCAAGGGAACGGAAAATCTTGGCTGGTGTTGCGTTTGCAGCGGACATCGCAGCTGTGTAGGATGCTGCATATGGAAGATATTTCTCGATCATATCGCCACGACGCTTTGCTTCACGTTGCGCACCGCTCTTGTTGTACTTCCAAGCAGCAAACGGAACGACAAGGGCTCCTATGG
>JAAXIR010000233.1:2878-4363 GCA_012270265.1 Candidatus Poseidoniales archaeon | reverse complement strand
GTAATGCATCATGCCATCTTGTCCATAGAGGCGTCGTACGTCAAAGCGAACGCTTCCATCGCTAACCGGTTCGTTGTGATCGTCATCGGCCAACATGAAGACGCCTTTTGGACCCTCTGGAAATTGTACAAGGACCGTTGAGACTCCATCAAGAATCGGGGCCCGTCCAGAGAATTCCGAAGGTGCACCGGCTGCGCTTAGTCGAGGCCAAGTCAGAATCGTGTCGGTCGCCGAGAGCTGCCCGCTTGCGGACTCGATTCTCTTGCCAGTTGCGTTGAGTTGCCGGGGCGGCCAAACAAGCTGTTCATGATCAACCTGAGCTTTCAAACCGAGTCGGGATGGTGTTGCAATCGTATGCTGTGCTTGGGAGACATATGCTCCTTGGCTTACGCCTTCAACCTCAATCTGCCATTGTTGTACAAGTTGATCTTTCATATCCTCGTCGTACGGTATAGCGTCGAAGGATGGCCAAGTGGGTTCGTCTTGTGAGGTTGTTATTGCAACAATGTAACTGCTCTTGCTTGCATGTAGGTACAAACTTGCTTGTTCATCGATACGCCACTCCGTACTCGATTCGATGATGTCTCGAACGCTTACACTTGGTGTGAATTCCAAGAAATCCTCGAAGGTATGAAGGTTCAGTGAAGCAGCAGGTAGTTGCTTTAGGAGACCAAGTAAAATCGTCAAACGGTCCCCATCTGGACCGGCCCAGTCTCCTCCGTACTTGGTGCTTGCAAAGTGCTCTTTGTCACTGGATTTGATTTCAATCGACATCATCGCTGCCTCCCAAATACATGGACGGCACATGTTGCACCAGATCCTCCAACATTGTGCGTTACTCCGATTTCTGCATCGCGTACTTGTCGCTCAGGTTCGACTTGATGACGCAGTTGTTTGAAGATTTCAACCGCTTGACCAGTTCCAGTCGCTCCAAGTGGGTGGCCTTTTGACTTGAGTCCACCACTCGCATTGATTGTGACACTCCCTTCGTTTCGCCGACCTTGTCCTTCTCGAGCGAATGCCCCGCCTAGCCCGCGTCCTGCGAACCCAAGATCTTCTGTCGCCAATACTTCTGCGATGGTGAAGCAATCGTGAACTTCTGCTAAATCAACATCAGATGCCGAGATGCCTGCTGTTTTGTAGGCCTTTGCTGCGGCCGATTGTGTTGCTCGTAATTGCGTAATGCTTGGGCGATCGTGGAGCGCAAGGTGGTCTGAACCTGCACCCGATCCTTTGACCCAAACAGGTGTATCGGTGAACTTGTGTGCCAAGTGATCGGCTACCAGGATGACAGCAGATGCTCCATCGGACGTAGGGCAGCAGTCGTAGAGTGTGAGTGGGTCTGCTACCATGAACCCAGATTGTGCTTTTTCGAACGAAACTTGTTTTCTGAGGTGTGCAACCTCGTTTTCAAAGCCGTGGCTGTGGTTCTGAACGGCTACATGTACGAGATGATCGTGGGTTGAATCGAATTGGTGAAAGTCG
>JAAXIR010000233.1:0-2868 GCA_012270265.1 Candidatus Poseidoniales archaeon | reverse complement strand
GTGCATACGTTCCAGGAAAGGTCAAACCAGCGAGACGTTCCCATTCTGTGTCCCCAGAAACCCCGAGCCAGTAGCGCTTCCTTGAGGCAGACAGATCGTTCATTTTCTCAATTCCACCAGCAACAACAACATCGGCTTGACCACTCTTGATGGCCATCCAAGCGTCTCGTAGAGCAAAACCAGACGAAGCGCAGGCGTTCTCAACACGACGTACGCTGACGCCTTCCATCCCGGAGTGTTCTGTGAGCAGAGCAGCCGTGTTTCCAAGTTGTGACCCACCAAAGGCAATGCTTCCGATGAATGCTTCCTCAACATCGGTGGAATCGAATCCGTTATCGACGCTGTGGACTGCTTTCTCGATGGCCTCTGCCCACATTCCTTTCAATCCGAGAGGATGGTTGCCGAATTTCGTTTGGCCAGCACCGACCATTGCAACATCGACCATGCTCTCTCCAGATGAATCAAGCATTTGATAGAGTCGGTCAAAACACCCGCAGGGTTCATGAATGGGTGTCGATAGGCCCCGAATATGCTGCGCCAATGTAGAAAGCACGGCCACTTTAGTGGTACCAACTGTCCTGTCTGTAACGACGAAGGAAAATTCATCATGAGCGACCGAGAAGCAGGAAGCCTTGGTCGAATGCTCGCACTCGTTTTGCGACACGCACCTGAAAAATTCAATGTTGAAATGGACATCAACGGATGGGTCAGCACTCGAGAACTTGCTGATTCTATTTCCGGTCAGCGACGTCATTACCATTGGTTGCGTGGCTGGCACTTTGAGGCCATTGCAAATGCCGATGAGAAAGGCCGATACCAAGTTGAGGGAGAGATGATTCGAGCAACTTACGGTCACTCCATCGAGATTGAACTTGATTTGCCTACCGATGAGATACCAGAAGCACTCTATTGGCCATGTGAGCCAACAGAAGCGGATGCGATCGTACAGCTAGGAATTACCTCAGGCACTCGAAACCACATCCATCTCTCCAAGACCATCGTTAACGCTTTGGAAGCAGGGCACGTTCGAATTGAGCGACCTGCCATTATCGAGATCGACACCGTGCGTGCCGTCGCTGATGGACACACCATATAACGAGCATTGAAGACCGTTTTACTAACAGATGAATTAAATCATTAGTACCTCTATCGATTTGGTGATGACGATCCAATGATCGTGGATACGGTCGCCCGTTGGGAACGCGAAGAAGAAGAGTGATTACTTCGTTGCTCCACACGCTGGGCAAAAGTCCAAGTCGTTCTCGAGCAGTTTTCCACATGCTTCGCATGTCGATGAACCTAAGAGAATGGACTGTCCCTTTGTTGCAGGAGGAGCAGGTCGTTCTTGCTGCACCTTTGGGTCGATAAGGAGCAGTGGATCAACACCTTGTTTCTGGAGTTCCTTGTATCGGTTTGCAAAAATAATGGCCTCTTGAATCGATGATTCAAGTTGCAACAATCGGTCATTTCGCTCGGCCTTGTCTGAAATCTCTGCTGCAGCCTCAACTTCAGTCTGGAGATGTCGGAGGAAGGAATCCAGGCTTGGGCCCTCATCGGTCATATGTTGTTCAAATCACGCAGCCTATTGAATCCTGTGTTTTGTAGGCATACTCATGAAGGTCAATTTCTTGGCTGCATCATGGTGAGACGCATTGTCATCAAATTTGGAGGTGCGCTCATCACCAAACAGGACGAAGACTGCGTGGCGAACGTCGAAATCATTCGCAATCTTTGCTCTATTGTTCATGACATTACCCAACAAGGTATCCAAGTCATTGTGATTCATGGAGCTGGTTCGTTTGGTCATCTGAAAGCAAAGCGTTGGCGTCTCAATGAAGGTCACATACAAGGGCTTCAAGTTGCGGATAATGCATGCCAATCGCAAACCGAAGCGGTGGAACAGGTCCGTTGCGATATGCTTACCCTCAATTCCATCGTTGTTTCCGAATTGGAGAAATTCGATTTGAACGTTCAATCCCACCCTCCTCATGTATGGGCAAGAAATCTTGGTCCGAACTTCGATGGTTCGCTTGAAGCATTCACAGCCAACAATTCGAACCTCGTTCACGTATCCTTTGGTGACGTTGTGGATATTGATGGTAATACTCGCTTTGGAATTTTATCCGGTGATGACCTTGTTGCACGTCTTTCTATGGAACTCCCCGATATCGAATCACTCATTTTCGCTATGGGTGGTGTCGACGGATTGCTACGTGTGCCACCTGATGTCGCTCAAGATGATGACTTGATCGAAGAATGGTCGCCTGATGTTGAATTCGAAGGCCTTCATCAGTCTGATATTGATGTGACTGGCGGTATTGGCCTCAAGATCAATCGCGGTCATCTTGTTGCACAATCCGGTGTATCTGTCCATCTTGTCAATGGTGAGCATCCTTCACGAATCCTTGCTCTCGTCACTGGCGAAGCGTGGAGAGGAACGACAATTCTGCCCTGATTGCTCTGCTCCTTTTGCTGAGATACCATCCGAACTATCTATGTAGCGTCTTCACAAAGACACAACCGGGCTACTATGTCGAACTATGCAAGTGGAGAGGTTCCTGAGGCGGACATCGAGCCCAATGTGTCAGAGTTGATGGCTGCTCAGTCCTCTGATTCAACCCAGGCAAGCATGATGGCTGAGGCTGTTCTCCAGGTCGATGAAAACGATGTTGTCGTTGGTCCAATCAGCAAAGCTGACAGTCATTACCAATCTGGCTCACTCCATCGAGCATTCAGTGTCTTGTTGTTCAATTCAGATGGACAGCTGCTTCTTCAACAACGAGCCCATGACAAAATTACCTTCCCGAGCGTTTGGGCAAATTCATGTTGTTCCCATCCACTTGCGAGTGCAGAGGAGATGGAAGAGGA
>JAAXIR010000110.1 GCA_012270265.1 Candidatus Poseidoniales archaeon | reverse complement strand
GCATGCGATGAAGCCGTTGAAGCAGGTCTCGATTGGCTTCCTCGCGATGTCATGGATGGAAACTTCGTTCCAAACTTGACCTTTGGTCCACCTGTCATCAAGCAACTTCGAAAGCATCTCGGCGATGGTCCAATTTTCGATGCGCATCTCATGGTCGAAAATGCGGAAACGATGTATCAGGATTACATCGATGCGGGTTGCAACCACCTGACCGTTCACGTTGAAGCCGTCAAGCATCTCCATCGCCTCCTCCACGCTATTCGCGATGCTGGGGCTACCGCAGGTGTCGTTCTCAACCCAGGTACGCCTGTTGAGGCAGCGCTCGAAGTTCTCCCGGACGTTGACCTCGTCCTCATCATGAGTGTCAATCCAGGCTTTGGCGGCCAATCGTTCATTCCAACCGTTGAATCAAAAATCCGAACCTTGCGAAAGGCCATTGACGAACAAGTCGCCGCTGGTGGACGCAACGTCCAGCTTCAAATCGACGGTGGCGTAAAGGCCCACAACATTGCCATGTTGCGAGAATGGGGCGTCACCAATGCTGTCGTTGGTTCCGGTTTGTTCAATGCCAATGCTTCAGTTGCTGACAACTTAACAACGCTTCATCAAGCCCTCAATGACTGAGTGATTT
Organism: Candidatus Poseidoniales archaeon; assembly: GCA_012270265.1. GTDB lineage: Archaea > Thermoplasmatota > Poseidoniia > Poseidoniales > Poseidoniaceae > MGIIa-L2. The sequence continues at coordinate 3,760 of JAAXIR010000110.1, read as the reverse complement.
GATGAAGATTCTCTTGGTGACGCTGCTTCACCCTCTTCCTACGAATGCAGCAAGGGGAACCTTTGTGGCTGATCATGCCCAACTGTTACGAGATATGGGCCATGATGTCCGCATCGTCAATCCGCTTCCAAGACTTCTGAAGTACATGGAGCAAAGTCGTTCAACACTTACAGGCGTTGCCAAGGCACCGAAGCATTTTGAGCACAACGAGTTCCAGATTTTCGCACCTCGGTATGTTGCTTACACGGACCATCCCTATCCTTGGTTGACCGCTCGAAGCATTCGAAATCGACAACGTTCCATTGAGAAATGGCTCAGCGGATGGCGTCCAGACCACATCATTGCTCACACGTTGTGGCCGGTAGGTGAACTCGCACGTTCCCTCTCCATACGGTGGAAGGTGCCTTGGACTGGTGTTGTTCACGGTCATGATGTTGATGTTGGGCTCACGCATCAAACGACTGGGAAACGCATCAAGTCGCTCATGGAATCCGCCGAGTCGATGGTCTTCGTGAGCGAGCGGCTTCGAAGGACAGCGCAAGACCTCGGTGTTCGAATCAAGAAGGCGTACACCATTGCTTGTCACAGCGAAATGGACGATGAATGGGCACGACCAATGAAGAAATGGAAAGGTCGATGGCGTCGAGAAGCCATCGACATTCTGTTCCCAGCCGACCCGAGACGGCCAGAGAAGAACCACTACCTCGCTCTCCAAACCGGTGAAATTCTCGAACAGCGAGGTTGGATTGTCGGCATGACCACGCTCAAACAGCAACCACGCAGCATCGTCTGGGATCGAATGATCGTCGCCGATGTTACTCTTATCACGTCTCATCGAGAGTCGGGCCCATTGGTTGCCCGCGAATCCATTCTGTGCGGCACTCCCGTTGTCTCGACCAATGTCGGCGATGTAGCGACGTATCTTCCAAAGGAATGCGTCATCGATGAGGCAACACCAGAAGCCTTGGCAGATGCATGTGAGCATGCTTTGGAAATCGACTGGGGATCCTCACCGATCACTCTGCCTCAACGGACATCTTCTCAAACGGTTGGTCAACAATGGTCTTCATTGCTCGAAGGCCTTGAGGAAGAAGAATGAACAACCCAAGTCCGACCAGTGCCAAGTAGGATTGTTGAGAAAGAGCCCAACTGGTCAAGAACACCAGAACAAGTGTTGCAATCCATTGTATTCCACGTTTCGTGAACTCACCCATACGACGACTGAGTGCAATACCAAGAAGGAGCATTACAAGTGAGGAGGCAACTGATGCATAGGCAGCCATTTCAAGCGCCAATCCAACGCTTGAATTCTCTCCCCACTTGATGAGTGCCAATCCAAATACAGTTGAGGATAGAACCACGACAAAAATGAGCAACGTGAACAACCAAGGTTTCTCACCTGCTTGCAATGCTGTATACGAGGGGACTGAGAGGACGGTACATGCCCACCCTGCTAACAAAATCATGAACACATTCGTGGCTGATGCACCCAATGTTCCATCGAAATATTCTGCTGGAAATCCAATCGGAAGAAGAATCCACACGATGGTAGCACCTGCGACCATGCCGATTGGAACAAGTGCGAAACAAATGGATTCGACTCGATCAAGGTGTTGATTGAACAATGAGGAATCCTTCCGAGAAGCCCCGAGAACAGGAAGCAAGGCAGCTCGCATCGCTTGAGGAACAAGCAGCCCAGCCAACCAAGCCAGTTGAGCGACGTGGAACAAAGCAACCTCATCGTACCCCAATTCACTTGCAAGGATGAATTTCTCAATTCGGATGACATAGGGTAGGACGCCAAGTGTGATGGCAAAGGGGAGTGCTGCAAGGAGGATGCTCTTTTTGCTGATCCAATCAGCACCCAATTCTGCTGAATCGGTTCGTTCACTGCTCTTCCCACAGACGCGATATGCTCCTACAAGAGCGATGATCAAGCCAAGAATGGCTCCAATGAGGAAAACGGCTGCATAGGCAACAACATCCGTACAACTCATCGCGAAGAGGAGCGCATAGCCAACGGTTGTTGCAACGCGTTCAATCACTTTTGTAAGGGATTCAAATCGAGCATCTCCGGCAGCACGTAGCGCTGTTCGTGGTGCATAGGAAGCGATGTGAACCAAAGCAACGCCTGCTCCAATCAGCATCAGGGTGTCGTGAACACTCTGCATCAATGTAATCGATACGGTGATAGGAACGAAGACGAGTACAGCGATGCCTTGAAGCCGATAGATGCGCATCATTCCCGACCAAATGGCCGATGGTTTTCGTGGACCGTCACGAGCGAGCAGTGTCGGCAATCCTAAATCGAGCAACAGGAACAATGTTGCAAACAAATCGATAGCGATGACGAACAATCCATAGGATTCTGAGAGCAAGGCACGCGCAAGAATCAATTGTCCAACAAAGGCGAGGAGAACTGCGACCACGTCAGCAGAGGCCAACCATATACTGTCACGACCAAACGATGGTCGACGATCACGGTTGCTCATGGATTGCTCGAATCCGTGAGGATGCATGAATCAATGGGTTCATGCATACTTTTGCCAATCGGTTCCGTTCCACCACATGGTGCCACCATCGGACATGCGTCGCCAGGTGTAACCGCTGTCATCGGTCCACTGTTGCAAGACTTCAGGCAATTGAACCGCTGCTTGAGATGCTTGAGTTTGCGTCACAGCCTGAGCAGGTTGCGCTGCTTGTACCTGGGCAACCGGTTGTGCAGCCGCTTGTACAGGTTGAACCTGCTCGACTTGGACAGGTTGGAACGGTGAAGATTGCTGGGGTGCGTACTGGGACGTGTAGGTCTGTTGTGCAGCCTGCTGTGGCTCATAAGAGTAGGTCGTTGCAGGTTGAGCCACTGTGTTCAATCCATCTTGAGCGAAATCTTTGGTTTCGACACCAGACGAAGGTCGTCGGCCTCGTACAAAGAGGAGACCACCAATCGCTCCGAGGAGTACGACAGCACCAACGATGGAGAGGATCAAGACAAGGTTGTCATCGTCTTCCTCATCTGCCTCAACGCCATCACCTGTTGCCGTTGGATCGACTTCTGCTTGCGGAATAATGACCTTGTCAATCACGTGGATAACGCCGTTTGAGGTCACGACGTCAGCAATGGTGATGTTCGCTCCATCAATACCTGTCACGAGTGAAATCGTGGCATTCTTTCCGTTGACCATTGGCAGCATCATTCCTTCTGTAAGATCGGAAGAAAGAACGGTTCCTGCGTGTACGTGGTACAGGAGTATGTCGCTCAACTGAGCCTTTCCTTCAGGTGTGTCGTACACTGAAAGATCGATACCAGCATCGGCAAAGGCCTGATCGGTCGGTGCAAAGATGGTGAATGGGCCCTCGCCTTGCAGTGTTTCAACCAATTCAGCCTGAATCAGCGCAGCGACCAACGACGTGTGAACACCTGTACAGATGGCTGTTCGAGTAGCATCGTTTGGTGCATCCGAAGGCGTTAGGACGGTGTCAATCACGTGAATGATACCGTTGCTTGTTGCAACGTCCGGTAACGTAACGGTTGCATCGTTGACCATGACAGTGTCTCCGACTGTGAAGGCGAGTGGTTGTCCATTGACAGCATCGGCTGAGGTACAGTCGCTCAATGCGCTCGACGGAACTTCTCCAGCAACGACGTGATAGAGCAGAATGTCGGACAAGATGGCCTTTCCTTCTGGAGTATCAAGCGAAGCAAGATCGATGCCTGCATCTGCAAAGGCCTGATCGGTTGGGGCAAAGACAGTGAATGGGC
>JAAXIR010000033.1 GCA_012270265.1 Candidatus Poseidoniales archaeon | reverse complement strand
GTTCCCAATCGCCTTCGTAAAATGATGGATCGATCATTTGTGCCTCAATCGCAGCAATCTCATCTTCCAGTTCCTGGAATTGTCGTCCTTTTCGGCCAAGTTCCTCCTCAATGGTAGAATCGGATTCAATGTCTCGAATTTGCGTCAAGTACGCAATAGGGATTCCTGGTGCAACTTCAATTTCTCCAACGTCCTGTGTTTGGTCGCTTATTGTGTTAAGCAGCGTTGTCTTTCCAGCACCATTGTGCCCGACAATACCAATTCGGTCGCCATCGTTCACGATGAGGTTGATGTCTTGCAAAACATCGGTTGGTCCGAAACTTCTGTCAACGCCTTCGACGGTAATGAGTTCACGAACCATGGTGGGTCACCAAACCAAGCCCATCGATGGGGCTTCAAAACCCAATCGGTTGAATTGGCATCACTTGATGGCAGCGATGGATTCCTCGTGGCGTGCCAACAGGTTTCGCAACTTGACCTTCATCGACGGTGTCATGAGGTCGTTGTCCGTGGTCCATTCCTCGTGATCGAGGATGATGGTTGCTGGAATCTCGTAACCCTTCCATGTTGGAGCTTGCATTGCATTGGCCTTCAACTCGGAGAGCATCCAGTCACGGGTCGATTGTCGAGCACAAATCTCCTCATCGCTTCCTGATGCGTCTACACCAGCAGAACTCAATGCGGCCTTCATAGCCTCAAGGTTCGGGTGAACGATGAGGTAGGTCTTGAGCATGTTTCGTCCATCGAGAGCAGCTTGCTCAACGAGTGGTGAAAGTTTGACGTTTTCTTCGAGTGGAGCAGGTGATACGTACTTTCCATTCTCAAGTTTGAACTGGCTCTTGACACGACCAGTGATGGAGAGGTAACCATCTGCTGAGAGCTTACCAAGGTCACCTGTTCGGAAGGTTCCTGGCTCCATGATGACTTCCTTGGTTGCCTCTTCGTTGTTCCAGTAGCCGAGCATGACGTTCGGTCCAGTAACGATGATTTCGCCTTCATCAGGTCGGTCTGGGTCGTCCCACGCATCGGTGTCGATGGTGACCTTGACGCCGTTTGCGACTCGACCAACGCATCGAAGTTTTGAGGTGCCTGGACCGGACCATCCGTTGGCAGCAACCAGTGGTGAGGTTTCCGTCAATCCATACCCTTCGTAACAACTGAATCCGACCATTTGGATGAATTCAGCAACGTCAGGAGACAATGCAGCAGCACCGGACATACAGAAACGGATGTTTCCACCGAATCGGGCACGGACCTTGCTCCATACGAGCTTGTCGTAGAGTTTGTCGAAGAAACCGCTTGCAGGTACAGCATCACATTCGACACCAGCCTTCGCAATTCGCTTTGCAGCGGACTTCTTGGCCTTACCAATGAGGACCTTCTTCAAACCAGTTGCAGCCTCGAACTGTGAGTTAACACGATCGTAGAACTTGTTCCATACACGAGGTACAGCGAGAAGAACTGCCGGCTTGATTTCGATACACTCGTCAGCAATCTTGGTCAAGTCTGAGATGAGGTTGATGTGAACGCCACAACGAATCATCCAGTGCAAGTCGAAGGTGCTACCAAAGGAGTGGGCCCATGGAAGGAACGCAGCGTTCTTGTCACCGACGTAAATCTTGAACGCAGATTGAACACAAAGGATGTTCGAGAGGGTGTTCCAATTTGTGAGCATGACACCCTTTGGATTTCCAGTTGTTCCCGAGGTGTAAATGAGGGTGTTGAGTGCAAACGGGTCATCAGCAACGTCGATGGCCTCTTCGCTTGCTCGTCCAGCGGCAACGAATTCTGCCCACTGATGGACGGTGACGCCTTCAGGAGGGAGTTCGTTTGCTGGCTCGTCTCCAAGCAAGAGAACTCCACAGCGTGGCCACTTTGATGCATCATCTGGTAGATTCGCAACAAGTTTGTCGAGAACTTCCGTATCTGCAACAGCGAGAAGTGCAGGTTCAGAATCTCCAAGGATGTAAGCCCATTCAGCACCGTGTTGGTGCGTGTACATGGCAGTGTAGGCTGCACCGAGTGCGTTTGCTCCGTAAGAGAGCGCTGCCCACTCAACTGAATTGTTGAGAATCATGGCGACTCGATCACCAGCCTGAACACCGACATCTCGAAGTTGCTTACCAACTGCAGTTGCAAGGTCTCCGAATTCTTGGTAGGTCAGGTGAACACGAGGCATACCTGGTCCAGGAATGTAGCCAAAGCAAGGATGGCTGCTGAATCGTTCTGCGCTCGTCATGAGCATTTGGTAAAGCGTTCGAGGGTCATCTCCCTCTGGCTTTTCCCATTGGCGATCGTCTGGCTGTCGTTCCCACGCAAGTTGTTGTTGCATAGTCTATGGTGTGCATTGCCACACTTAATTTCATCCCCTACTCTCCATGCTTAGGGGATTTTCGAAATGGCATTGGCTCTCCAGTCTGCGCCACCGTTTCGATTTGCAAGAGGAGATGCTGGACTTGGATGCCACATGGCATCGATGTGAACGTCGGTGAGGACGGACTGAGCACGCTTCTTGGCGTAGTTGCCAACACCTATGACCGTCTCGATGCCCATAATCTCAACAACGGACTTCAGATGTCGATCACAGGCTTTCAAAACCGGTTCAATGGTTGATTTTGGAAGATCAACAGGTGTCACGTTTCGTCCAGTCTCGCCTAGGATCAGGAGTGGGCAATGGTTGACAACAAAGATGTTGGAAAAAATGGCCTCAGTAGATCCGTAGTGGTCGGATAGCATCGACCAGAATCGTGTTCCTGAGACTTCTTGACGTTCCATCGATAAACCCTCAATCGGACGTTTTGGGTGGGCGCCGTGAGGCGTTTGCACATCTCGGTCTTCGATTTGAAGTATATCGCGTGCCATCGCAGTCGCTCCGAACGGGACACCCGTTTGCGCCATTCCGTATGGTCCGGGATTCATTCCGAGCAACAGTGTCCTTGCACCTAATTCACTCCATTTGTCAATGAATTGTTCGTGAAACTCCCAAGCATAATCCAGTGGGTTCGTAACGTGTGCTACTGACTTGTGTTTGAGAATCCGATTCTTTCCTCGGTTGCAAGCCTCTGAAAGACGCAATGCAGCATCTTTCAGTTGTGCTGAAATGGATTCTACCATGGAAGCTCTTCTCCTGTGTACTCAAAGAACCGTCCGGACCTCTCAGCTGTTTGCTCTTGAATCAATCCGATGAGACCTTGGACAGAAACAGATGCAGGAACGGGAGCACGTTCACCGCCCATGTCGGTTTTTGCCCAACCTGGGTGATACGATGTCACTGTTATGTTGTCTGGTTGCCCTTCAACAGCGAGGATTTTGGTGATCATGTTCAGTCCAGTTTTGCTCGTTCGGTACGCATAGGACCTTCCGCTCATACAATCATCAATCGAGCCCATGAGGCTGGATATGTTGGCCACTTTCGTTGGTTTCTCACCTTGGAGAAGCGGCCATAGGGCTTGTGAAACGCGAAGAGGGCCAATGGTGTTGACATTGAGAACGTCGAGAGACAGGTCTGGATCGACCGCTCCCAAGGACTGCCATCGTCCGTCCATTCGTCCGGCATTGTTCACCAGCACATCGATGGATGGAACGGCGGATTTGACATCCTTTGCAAACGTCTCAACCGATGTTGTCGAAGCGACATCGAGTTGATACACAGTCATCATTTCATGGTGAAAATTCATTGCTGCGGGGTTCCTCACACCAGCGATGATTGTGTGCCCCTCAGCGAGCAGTTGTTTGGCAAATTCAAGCCCCAAGCCTCGGTTTGCGCCAGTGATGACCCATGTCGCCATGACTCAAGGTTATCGAGGAGATTCATTGAGGTTACTCGTCTGCAAAGACGGACGAGATTGTGGAATCAAGTTGAACTTTAGCCGACGCAAAGATCGATTCGATGCTTGGTCGTTCCTCTTTGCGCTTCAATTTTGCACGAGCAGAAACGATGTTCCATGCTGCTTTTTTGCCAATGCCAGGAATGGCTTCGAGCTGTTTTTCAGTAACTGTATTGATGTCCAACCCAATCTCAACTCCCGTGATTGAACGAGCGCCATGTCCGGTGATCATGATGTTGGAAGAGGTTTCGAGCGGGATGTGATATGGAACGCCAATGAGGATTGGGTAAGCCCCGATTTGACGACCAAAGGTAAGTCCTGCACGCCCATGCACATGCTCACCTACGTGTTCTTCAGTAAGGTGTACTGGTAAGCGAGTCCGGCCATCATGTGTCTCCCAATGGACGTCTTTGAGAATTTGACCAAGAGGGAAGAGTTCCTGAAGGAGTGGTGAATCAATCGTATCGCGAACAGCTGATTTGAAACTCTTGAATTCGTTCTCTGGAATGTCTTGGAAACCTTCGCCTTCGACTTGACGAATGTTAATCCGCCGTAACAGTAAGCCTT
>JAAXIR010000158.1 GCA_012270265.1 Candidatus Poseidoniales archaeon | reverse complement strand
ACAACTTTCATTGATTGGTGGCCGGTTTTAGAAAGAACTCATAAGGTGTTCATCCAGATCATCAGGGCATTCATTGCATCCTTCTCTTCACGCGTAAGTGCTGCCAACTCTTGTGGAGAGAGTTCATCGTGAAGTTTGACTGTGCTAATCGAGAATCCACGATGGACCAATGGATTGTTCATGTGGGCTGCGAGATCTCGGCCGATTTCATAACGCCTGTTTTCGTTCCAATGCTTCATTTGACGGAGACTGAACAAGAGCGTGAACAAAATGGCGATACCGCTAACGGCCTCACCAATGTTTGCCGCAGTTTCAATGTCCATTACTTCCACCGAGCCATCCTGTCTTCTTGTAAGTTATGTCCGAAATGAAGATTCAATAGAACCAAAGGAAATAGATGCCCATCCTGCAGAAAACAGGACCAAAAAGGCGTATCTGAGAAAAGGAAATTGTTTTGTGACTTCCTCGACTTTGTCGCGAACACTTTCCAAAGGATCATCACCAAGTGCAACCATTGAGAGTTCGCCAACGACCTCTCCTACCATGTTGGTACAAACGAATGTCGGCTATTTAGCAATTGAGCCGAACAAAGGAGGAAATCAGTCACAGCAGGACTTCGCCAATGCATCCTGAGCACAGAAGCAGGTCTTTGCAGGAACGATGTCAGCACGGGAACTGCGTTCGTTGAACAGTGCAGTAACTTCTGCAAGTTCTTCAGGAGCATCGCCACGGGCTTCAAGGCAGAGCTTCAGACCGAGGAGACCCCACATGTTGTCCTTCCAGAGTTTGATATCAGCACGATAGACCTCTTCTGCTTCTTCGATGTGTCCTTGTTCAAAGAGCAATGCACCGAGGATGTGACGAACGGGTTGCATCTGTCCCCACGGCTCGTTGTAGGCAAGATTGAGCGAGAGATCAACACCACGTCGCAACTCATCGAAGGCTGCAGTAAAGTCGTACGCTTCACCGTCCGCCTTTGCAAGGAATTGGCGGCGATACTCGATTTCAGCCTCTAAGATCGATGCATTCACGTTGAGAATTGAAGGTCCCTCTGCTGGATCTTGATACATGAAATTGTTGTGCATCATGCGACCAGCGAGAGCAGGATTCTGCAACGCTTCCTTGAACAGAACTTGCTCTGCTTCTGCCTCGGGAACCATACCCTTGGAAGCGTATGCAACACCACGAGCATAATGTTGCGTAGCGATGGTTGCAGGGAACACATCCTTGTCATCGTACATTGGCTCAGCGAGGATTTCGTCCCACTTACCGAAGCGAATCATGACGTGCCAAGGCATGGTCACATAGGATTCCAAGAAGATGGCACCCATTGGGATGATTCCAGCGAGCATGAATTGTGCACCACCGTTTTCATCGCCAGCAGGAAGTGTATCGACAGCCTTACGTGCATACTTCAGGGCCGTCTCGTATTGACCATCGAACATGGCACACCAAACGACGAAGTGATGGTTGTGCATTCGATAGAACTTGTAGAATTGCGATTCGTTACCTGTAAGTTCAACGTAGCGATCATCCGCCTCTACTGCAGCAATGTTGCAATCGATGGCTTCCTTCCATTGTCCAACCCATGCGTCGATGTGCGAAGGCATGTGGACCAAATGGCCAAGACCTGGCATTCGTGTTCGGAGGACATCAGCAGCAGGAAGTGCTCGCTCAGGGAACGGAGAGAGTTCCAGGGCGTGGCAATACAAGTGGCAGAGTGCAGGGTGGACCTTGGCTTCCTCGCTGCTTTCGAACGCATCTTCCATGATCTTGACAAGGAGGAGCGTGTTGTCATCTGCAGGCGTGATTTCACCAGTTGCGGTGTTCTTGTCCCAGAGTTGCCAAGCCTTGAGGTTCATGAGCGCCTCAACGTAAATCGCAGTGACATCGAGATTGCCGCTGTACTTCTCGTACAACGGAGCCATAGCTTCTGCGAAGGCAACGTTCAGTTCAGGGTCGTTGCCCATGTTGAGAACGGATGGATCAGCTGCATCACGGGCCTCTTCAGAGTGACGGGTTGAAAGGGCACGGATGAGGTCTTGCTCAAGTTCGGAGCAATGACCCATTACCTTGAGGGCTTGTTGAATAGGATCGTATCCAGAACCAAGTCCCGGTGACCAGTTGTAGTTGGATGAAACGCAGTAGGCAATGCCCCACCATGCCATAGCACATTCAGGGTCAAGTTCTGTTGTTGCCATGAAACATGCAATGGCTTGTTCATGATTGTAATTCAGCATGTGGCCATACGCTTCGACGAACATCCTTCGTGCTTCATCATTGGCGCAGGTAATTGTTTCAGCAAAGGCGTAATTGGACGAATCTCCAAAATCATAATCGGTAGGTGCGTACGACATGATTTACCCTAAGAAGGGGTTTACTTAAATGAAGTCAATAACTGATAAATATGCAACAATAAATTCATCGAGAGTAATCAGTTCTCTTCTTGTTCTTCTTCAACAGGGTTTGTTTGAAGTCGTGGGAACGGATTCTCTCGCTCGCTCAATGAATCCAAACCGGAATAGGCGAGCGATTCTTCAAGTAAACAATCATCCAACATACCACGAATTCCTTCCTCATCCATATCCTGACCGATGAAGACCAACGTTTGTTTTCGATCTCCAAACTCAGCGTGCCAATCGGGTTGATTGTCTGGGCGCAATTCTTCAGGAATATCGACAGAATCGCTTGGAACGGAAGCCCACCAAACACCGACTGGTTTGACGGAACGAACACCACCTGCTTGTGCAAATTCGTAAGCCACCTTGTGATCAGCTCCTACCCAGAAGAAGCCCTTTGAGCGAAGGACACCATCCCAGTTGTCTTTCTCCTTCAGCAGAGCATAGAACTTTTCAGCATCGAATGGATGTGAAGTTTTGTAGGTGAAACTGGAGATTCCATATTCCTCTGTTTCTGGCGTATGTTCTCCTTGGAGTTCACGGATCCATCCAGCGGAACTCTCTGCCTTATCATAATCGAACATGTGCGTATCGAGAATGCGATCGAGTGAGACCTTGCTATGGCTCGTCGGTATGATTTCAGCACCTGGATTGAACGCGTGAATGATCGCTTCAACCCGCTTGGCTTGATCTTCAGAAACCAAGTCGAGTTTGTTCAGAACAATAACATCAGCAAACTCGATTTGATCGATAAGCAAATCAGTCACCGTACGGTTGTCCTCTTCCCCAAGCGATTCACCACGATCTTGCAAGGATTCTGACTCGTTGTAATCGTTCAAGAAACTGTTTGCATCGACAACGGTTACCATCGTGTCGAGTCGGGAAATGTGACTCAAACTCACACCGTTTTCGTCTTCGAATGTGAATGTTTGAGCGACTGGAATAGGCTCTGAGATACCTGTTGATTCGATGAGAAGGTAATCAAAACGACCTTCTTGAGCAAGTCGTGAAACCTCTTCGAGCAGATCATCTCTCAAGGTGCAACAAATACAACCGTTCGACCTTTCAACGAGTGTCTCTACCGTTCCCCTCACTGCAGCTCCACCTTTTACCACGAGCGCTGCCTCGATGTTGACTTCCCTCATATCGTTGACGATGACGGCTACACGACGCCCCTCGCGGTTGTTCAGAACTTCATTCAGGAGTGTTGTTTTTCCAGCACCTAGAAAGCCAGAAAGAACTGTAACTGGAAGGCGGTTATCGATTTCTGTTGTTGCATCAGCCATTGAATCACTGATTGGGCCTCAAGTACACTACTATTAATATCTTTTTTGAAATTAGTAATAAATACATTATTCAAATATATTTTTATACACCGGGATCGAGATTCCTAGAAGAATCTTTATTCATCGATTTTCAACAGAACTCTTGTTTTGTTGTGACGTATGATAGGAGGTGATCGATGGACTACAGCTAATTCACCTTCACCATAATTTTGTCCTTTGAGAATCAACACGTCGAATGTGTTTGCTCGATTAATTGCAGATTCATCTTTTACGATGTTGTTGTTTCTCCCTCTCCCGAGAGCATGGCGATTAACATTCGAGTGATCAAGCCATTCAGTTCCTGGACCTAGATACGTACACAAGAGGCGTTGACGATAATAATCTGCGTGAAACAAACGACACATATCGGTTGTAACGATTTCAAGTTGTAGTTTTATCTTACTCGATTTTGTTGTTGCTTCAAAAAGTGTAGCAAGTCGAAGAATGTCATCGATGAGAATCTTCTTCCCATCTGCGATTGGTCCATCCGGCAGATGTTGATTAAGGAGATTGTAGAGCGTATCTGAATCGATACCATCGTTGAAGATATGGGTGAAGGAGGTCAACTCTTCAAGGACGTTGTCGATGTAATTTGCAATTTCATCGATTTGACTTCGAGCTTCAACCAACACTTGATTCGGCCATACATTGGCGTTCTGCTCGTGTTGATAAC
>JAAXIR010000030.1 GCA_012270265.1 Candidatus Poseidoniales archaeon | reverse complement strand
TCTCGGCACCATCATCGTATCCGAATTCTTTGAGCAATACTACATCCTTGACCTAACCGTTGCAATCTGGTCACTCATCGTAGGCATTCCCCTGTTCTTCTTCATTTCAGTTCTCATTCTCTGGGGGAACAAAGCGTTCATCCCCGCCAGCACGCAGGAACAAGTCTCAACTATTCTTCGTCCGATTCTCGAACGAACGTGATCACATTCCAGCCATGTCGCCGGTTTGAATGGTCCACTGGCTTGCATAGACACCTTGGTGCTCAACCAATTCGTCGTGCTTTCCACGCTCGACGACAGCCCCATCGACCATGGCTAGAATTTCGTTCGCATTGCGAATGGTACTCAATCGGTGAGCAACGGCGATGGTTGCTCGGCCTGAACCAGTACTGAGCAGGTTCTCCTGGATACGACGCTCTGTCTCCGCATCGAGTGCACTTGAAGCCTCATCGAGAATGAGCAGTGATGGCTTCTTCAACAATGCACGTGCTAAGGAAACACGGGCTCTCTGCCCTCCACTCAGCATGGCTCCCCGATCACCAACCATTGTCTCAATGCCGTCTTCCAATTCTTCGACGAATTCCAGTGCTCCTGCGAGTTCCAGTGCTCTTCGCAAATCGCTTTCTTCTGCGTCCATGTTGTACTTGACATTGTCACGAATAGAACCGTAGAACAAGAACGGGTCCTGACTTACAAAACCAATCGCTTCGCGTACGCTTGCTAGGGTGAATGTGTTGATGTTGTTCCCATTGATGAGAACTTCACCAGAATCAGGAACATAATAGCGCATGAGCAACTTGAGAATCGTTGTTTTTCCTGCACCCGTGTGACCCATGACACCTAGGAATTGGCCTCCTGCAACTCTGAATGAAATACCACTCAACACCTTGGTTGTCGTGTTTGGATAGGTGAAATGAACATCCTTGAATTCAACCGATTCGATTGGACCAAGCAATTCAACAGCATCATCGTTGTCGACGATGGTTGGTTCCAAATCAATGGCTGCGAAGACACGACGAGCTGCTGCTTCACCTCGCTGCAACTGATTGACGAGAATACCAAAGATGAACATCGGCATCGTCATTCGAGTACTGATAAGGAGGAACGTGACCAATTGTCCAGTCGTGATTTCTCCCTCTTTTGCCAACCACCCACCAGCGGTGACTAAAAGGCCGAATGCGATTCCAGCAACGACGTAAATCATTGGGATGAATCGGTTACGATCTTGACTCGCACCCATGGCTTGGTCTCGATAGGCACCAGATTCTCGATTGACTCGTTCGGCTTCCCACTCCTCAGCATTGTAGGCTTGAACAACGGAAATCCCTGAAATCAAATTCTCCAATACAGCCGTGATATCACCTGTGGATTCACGCTGTTTGCGGTATTTCCTTTGAACACTGGTCGAAAACCAATAGACGATTGGTACAATGAAAATGATAGGCCCGAACAGTACAATAGCCAGTTTCCATGACATCAAAACGAGGATAAGGAAGGCCGTCATGAAGGTGACAACAATACGAATGATCGATGTTGAGGAATCAGAAACAACGTCTTCCAGTTGGTTGACATCGCTCGACAATACAGCCATGATTTGACCTGTTTGCCGCATGTCGTAGTAGGAAGCCTCCATGGCAATCAGGGACTTGGTTGCGTCCATTCTCAAATCATGTTGAATTTTGTAACCCAGCGTTTGCCAAGAGTATTCCGAAATTCCTTGGAAAATGGCTAGGAAAAAGAAGCCGAGGAAAATGAGTATGCCGTACCCCACCGCTGGATCACCGCCGAAGGACGTCACGAAATCTTGAACGATGTCAGGACCTGCCAGCCCTCCCGTGAAGTAATCAACCGCCAAACCGATGGCGACAAACGGCATCAAGTCGAAAAAACGAGCCATTGCGTTTCCGAAGATACCCGCAAGGACACGACCGGGATATCGCTTGGCGTAGGGTACAACACGCCAGATTTGACGGCCAACGATCTGCGTCTTCTCGTTGATGTCGGATGGCTCCATAGCATCGCCACCACCTGAACCCATACCGCGCATAACTCGGCCTAACGAGACCCTGGTTTCAATGGTAGTTATCGATTTGAATCTGATTACTGCAAATCATTTATGAGTAACCGGTTCCAAGAGTGAATCATGCCGACTCCACGTGCACGAGTATCGACCTTCCTTGTTTGTTTGATGCTCGCACAATTGGCGGCACCATTTGCGATGAGCCAACCTCTTCCAGCCATCGACGTCAACACCGACGCAGAATTGGACCTGCTTGCTCAAGTAGGCATCTTACCGACCAAAGATCACGCTCAAGGGTGGTACGACCCAGCAGAAGGCGTCGGAAGCATCGACCTCCTCTACCGTCAAGCCACCATCACGCCGCTCGAAGACTGGACGGAACGAACTCAAGAGAAGGTATTGAACGGCAGTTACGTGCTTACGCACACCTATCCAGTTCCGAGCAACTGGCTTCTCGATTTAGGACAAGCGGGCATCGATTGTTTCTCGTTTTTACCTGTGACTGGATTCCATTGTGAAGTTCAAGAGAAATCGATCGATGAGCTCGCTCAACTCGATGTTGAAGGTGTTTTGCAACTCGATCCAACGGATAAAATCCGAACACGGCTAGCACAAGCAGTCCTTGGCCATGACATCGGCCCCTCGGGCTTCTTTTATGCCAACGACGTCGTTCCAATCAACATCGTACTTACAGGATTCACTCTCCCCCAAGGAATTGAAGAACGAACCGACATCGATGTGCATTATCACGCCGGACGATTTGCAACACTCTACATCGACAAAGCATCGTCTGCACTCGCATGGTTAGCAGACCAAGATGAAATCGAATGGATGGAAGAAAAGATGTGGGCGGAGTTGCAAAACGATGTTGCGGATACAATTCTCAAAGCCGATGACCTATGGGACCAAACCATCGTAAGTAGTATCAATAATTCTTGGAATAGTGTTGATGGAACTGGCATTATTGTCACTGTCGCAGATTCTGGTCTTGACAGCGGAACCAATGATTCGACAATGCACGCTGATTTCCGAGATCACATTGTCGATGTAGTTTCATGGGGAATGACAGCCTCAGAAGCATCGAACTGTGGCTCCCCAGCAGACGACGGAGCCGATGACATCCATGGCCATGGAACCCATGTAGCAGGTTCAGTTCTTGGGGATGGAACCAATTCATCAGGGAACATCAAAGGTGTGGCGCCTGAGGCGCGATTGTATTTCCAAGCCGTTGGTGTGTATTGCAATTCTGCGGGCGGAGATACACTTCTCGGACTACCCTCCGATTACACTCAATTGTTCAAGGCTGGTGCGGACAATGGTTCGCGAGTACATACAAACTCTTGGGGTGCAAGCGTTGCTGGAGTGTATACCATCGGTTCAATGCAAGCCGATAGCTCTGCTCGAGATTACACCAACATGACCATTCTCTTTGCCGCCGCCAATGAAGGGGCTGATGCAAACAGCGATGGAGAAGTCGACCTCGACAGTATGGGTTCCCCAGCAACTGCAAAAAATGTACTAACGGTTGGTGCCTCAGAAAACGATCGGCCAACGCAGACACTGACGTGGGATGGGTTCCGCGACCCTCCTGGAAGCAGCACTCGAGTTTTTCCAGCCAACCCAATCAACAGCGATAGAACTGCTGACGATAGCGAAGGTATGGCTGCATTTTCGAGCCGTGGACCAACCGACGATAATCGTTTGAAACCCGATGTTGTTGCACCTGGGACCTTCATCCTCTCGACTAAATCTCGCTATACTACATCCGTTGGTTGGGGCGCATACAATTCAGATTACACCTACATGGGAGGAACAAGTATGGCAACGCCTCTCACTGCAGGGGCTACGGCTCTTTTACTCCAACATCTGATTGACAATATGGGTCATGAAAATCCAAACTCGTCGCTCATCAAGGCTATTTTCGCAGCAAGTGCAACCGACATGACGGGTCAGTACAGCTCCTCGACCAATGGTGCAGGGGAGACGGCTCCAAACAACCACGAAGGATGGGGTCGTGTCGATCTACGACAAGCACTCAATTCCACGTGGATTGAAAATGAGAGCGTTACCACTGGAGCGAATCGTGGTTGGAGTTTCAACATTCAAAGTGGAGCCCCTGATCTCTCCGTTGTCGTTTCTTGGATTGATCCTGCGGCAACACCAGCAGCGGGCGCACAACTGATCAACGACCTCGACCTTGCTGTCAAAGATCCATCTGGTACCTGGACAGAACTGACAAACAATGTTGACACGCTTAGGGGCCTGAAATTCACCAATCCTGCTCAAGGAACGTGGGAAGTCCACATCAACGGTACGAACGTCCCAGTTGGACCACAATTCTTCTCCCTTGCAGTAAATCAGGAAACCACAATGGTCAATCTCACTGAACATGCAGATTTCGATGGTGTTGTATCCTCAGAT
>JAAXIR010000281.1 GCA_012270265.1 Candidatus Poseidoniales archaeon | reverse complement strand
GATAATTGGAAGAACCCTTGATAGTTCTTGTTCTATAGAAACTGGTTGAGATCCGGGACGCGTACTTTCACCACCAATATCGATGATACCTGCTCCTTGTGCAATCATGGCCAAACCATTATCCAGCCCTTCCTCGATGCTGTGCTGGCGAGAAGGCCCATGAAATGAATCAGGCGTGATGTTGAGAATACCCATGAGACCTGGCCCCGAGAGATTACGGCGGAAGGAAAAAGGTGCCAAGGCATCAGCCATGAACAGTTCCAGTAAGGATGGATTGATAAGGCCTCATGCCCAAGCCTCCTGCATGTCGGAGACAGAAGGCAACCATTCTATGAGTGGTTCCAGTTCATCAACGGCAGACCTAGGCGTGAGTGAAGCTTCACTCGAACTCGCAGAGCGAGTTGCCCTGCGACTCGAGATCTATGACAAACCCGCAATTTTCAACATGCTTTCAAGCAGAGCAAAACTCGGTGCTGGAATAGTCACGGTCTCGTTCTTGTTGTGGTGGCTCTTGATCAGCAACTCGTCCTCTGACGACCTTACCACCGGCGTCTCCAAATTCTTCGCCTTGGATTACAACGAGGTCGCCCTAGCCGTCATGGCACTTGCGTTCCTTCATTCTGCATTCGGAGATTTCGGCCGAGAAATGGGATCGCTCGTACCATCGCTCATTTCTGGAGTCATGATCATCATGGTCTTGCTGTACGTTGGCGAACCTGTTGTGACAGCATTCATGTCCGAATCAATGGAAGTCAACACCGGCCTCTGGCGAAGTCTCCGCTTGGCGCTGGTTGGAGCTGGCACCGTATACGGTGGCCATCTCATCGTTGATGCATATCTTCTCCTCTGGTTGCGGCGCTTCCTCGAAGCAAACGAAGACATTGTACTCACACCACCTGGTGAGGAGTCCGAGGCTATTTCTGGCGAGTAGGACCCGTTTCCTTCTTGAACACCATCGTTGAGGCAAGGATATGGCCGAGCATGATGTCATCATCTTGCGACTTGGTTATCGACTGGGTCGAGACCCGAGAATTACAACTCATCTTGCTTTGGTTGCAAGGGCACTTGGTGCCAATCGCTTCCTCTTTTCGGGAGATGAAGATGAACGTCTTCCTGAAAACATCGCTTCAGTCAATCAGCGCTTTGGCGGAGACATGGTTGTGGAACACATCAAGAGTCCAATGGCATGGCTTCGGAAATTCGTAAAGGACGGTGTCGATGGGAATCCACCAGGTATTGCCGTCCACCTGACCATGTATGGAGCCTCCTACAGAAGCGTGACACCTACCATTCGACGCGACCGTCCCCTTGTCGTCATCGTCGGTGGCGCAAAGGTTCCTTCTGAAGTCTTCCAAGTTTCACAATACAATCTTGCAGTCGGTAATCAACCGCATTCCGAAGTTGCAGCTTTAGCACTCTTTCTGGATGGTTGGTATGGATCTGGTTCTGTCGAGAGAACGCTCGATGGCGGTGAATTGATTATCAATCCAAGCAACACTGGAAAAGACGTGACTGATACGAAGTAAGCGCACATAATTCCATCCAAAACCTTCCCCAAGCATTATGGATGGCCTATATCGAATACCGCTGATGTCGATGGACGGTAGCAGCCCTTCCGGAGTCGCCCCGGGTCGACTCAATCATGGTGTTGTGGATGCACCTCGGTTCGTGGACGCTGCAGACCCACTCCTTGACAAATCAAATCTTCCACCAAAAGCAGGAGGAGAAGGGCTTCTTCTCCTTGCAGATGGAGGCAGATACGAAGGAACGCTGTTCGTAGCAGAAGGATTTGGGGAAGGGGAGCTTGTCTTCACGCCTGGAATGATGGGCTACCAAGAGTCCTTGACCGATCCATCATGGGCGGGACAGATTCTCACGTTCACCTATCCATTGATTGGAAACTATGGAATTCATGGAGGCAAATCCGAATCTCGAGCCGTTTGGCCCAAAGGCGTCGTTGTTCGACACGCCATGTCAGATCCTGACCACCGTTACTCGATTGGTACGGTTTCTTAACTTCTTCAAGCACATGGCGTTCCTGGGATTGAAAACGTTGACACTCGGGCCATTACAAAGCGCGTTCGAGAACTCGGAACAGTTCTCTGCATCTTTGGGCCCAAGGAAAAAGAGCAGGAGATGCTCAAGCGTCTTGAAGTGATGACTTCGCCTGAACTTGACGATTTGGTGGATCTTGTCTCCATCGATGAGCCCATCATCCTCAATCCAGGTGCAACCGATGATCTTGGCCATCCCCTGCCACGCATTGGAGCACTAGATTGTGGCGTCAAGTACAACATTCTGAGGAACCTTTGTTCCCGATTTGAGGTCGTTTGGTGCCCTCCTGATGTTGCTCTTGAAACCCTGAATGATTTTGCGATTCAGGCATTGTTTTGCTCCAATGGACCAGGAGACCCTGCCCACCCTGGCAAGGCCACAACAGCACGGCACACACTCGCACATGCAGTTGCATCTGGACTCCCTGTGATGGGCATTTGCTTGGGCCATCAACTCATGGGCTTGGCCTCTGGCCTGAAAACGTACAAAATGCGTTATGGCCATCGAGGGGCAAACCAGCCTGTTGTTGACTTGAAAACACGCCGTGTTTGGATTACCTCACAGAATCACGGTTTTGCTGTTGCCGATCCTGAACACGGCATGCTCGCTGCTCATCCAAGTGGAGCTACATCACCTGAAGGTGAGAACCTCCATGGTTACGATGTTGAAGTACGATACATCAATGCAAACGACAAGACGGTCGAAGGTCTCGATGTTCTTGGTCGCCCTTGCTTTACCGTGCAATTCCACCCTGAGGCGTGCCCAGGACCACACGATGCTGAACCTCTCTTTAACCGATTTAGAGAGATGGTCGATGAACATCTACGAGGTGATGCCTGATGCCAAGAAGAGACGATCTCAACACGATTCTCGTACTTGGTTCGGGTCCAATCAAGATTGGTCAAGCAGCCGAATTCGATTTCTCTGGTTCGCAAGCTGTTCGTGCGCTTCGTGAAGATGGCTACGAAGTGATCCTTGTCAATTCCAATCCTGCTACCATTCAGAACGACCCAGAAATGGCAGACCGAGTGTACATCGAACCACTTCTACCTGATACTGTTCGAAAGATTCTCGAAATCGAGAAACCAGATGCACTTCTTGCAGGAATGGGTGGCCAGACAGCACTCAACATTGCAAGCGAGCTATCGCATGATGGAACACTGGAGCGATTGGGTGTTGAGTTGATTGGTTCAGACCTTGATGCCATTGACAAAGCAGAAGATCGTGAATTGTTTAACCAAGTTTGTGAATCGATTGACCTACCAATCTCGCAAGCCATTGCGTGCAATTCCATGGAAGAAGTCATCAAAGCGGCTGAAGAAATTGGCTCATGGCCGATTTTGATTCGACCTGCCTTCACGCTCGGTGGACTCGGTGGTGGAACAGCCTTTGACATGGGCCAACTTGTTGAAATCGCAACGCTTGGATTACGAAATTCACGCATCAATCAAGTCCTCATCGAAGAATCCATTCTAGGATGGCAGGAACTCGAATACGAAGTCATGCGAGACACTGCAGACAATGCGACCATCGTTTGTACCATGGAAAACATCGACCCGATGGGCGTGCATACCGGTGAATCCGTTGTTGTAGCACCGCTCCAATCCTTCTCTGACGCTGATCACCAAGAACTTCGAGACAAAGCACTCGCCCTGATTCGAGAATTGAACATCAAAGGTGGATGCAACGTCCAGTTTGCATTTAATCAGTTCACTGGCGAGATTCGAGTCATTGAAGTCAATCCACGTGTGAGTCGCTCCTCTGCTCTTGCGTCAAAGGCCACAGGTTATCCGATTGCCCGAATGGCAGCAAAAATTGCAGTTGGCTACACGCTCGATGAACTGCCAAATCCAATCACCGGAGAGGGGACTACGGCAGCATTTGAGCCAACACTTGATTACGTCGTCGTCAAGATTCCTCGATGGCCATTTGACAAATTCAGAACCGCAGACAGAACACTTGGCACTTCCATGAAATCGACTGGTGAAGTCATGGCTATCGGCAGGAATTTCGAAGAAGCATTCCTCAAAGCCTGGGCCTCCCTCGAACAAGGTTGTCCATATCCACGCCCATTGACACGCGCCGATGAGTCCGAAGGTGAAGGCATGGCTGAACGTGCTCATGAGCAACTTCCAGACAGTGTTCTTGTCGATTGGCTACAAACGGCAACCGATCGTCGCATGGGCGCACTCTTGGAAGCTTTCCGACGAGGATGGAGCATTGAGCGAGTCCACGAAATCACGCGAATCACGCGATGGTTCTTGCAACGTTTCGAGCATATCGCGCAAATGGAATCCAGCCTAGTCAATATGGGTATACGACCGGGTTCACTTGATCGAAAAACAGTGATCGAGTACAAATCTCATGGATTCAGTGACGCCCACATTGCTGACGCCCTAAACGGCTTCAAGCCAACAGGTTGGATGGCTTTGCCAAACGAGTGCAACGAAGAATCAGTCAGGCA
>JAAXIR010000063.1 GCA_012270265.1 Candidatus Poseidoniales archaeon | reverse complement strand
AATACCCCGGCCCCTTGGGGTAGTTTGGATATCCTTCGACCCTGCGGAGGTTGAGACCCGTGTTCGAATCGCGGAGGGGCCGCCAAATCACGACACTGCTTGTTCAGCACGGTCGTTTTCAATTCGTTGAGCTACGGGTGCGTGATGCTTTGCAACTTGTTGCATGAAGTATTCATCAGAAGCGTATGGCTCGTCATGGATGAGAACTCTCGGTGAATCGGAGAGCAACTCGAGAATGGATAGCACGTCATCGTAATGGTAATTGTATTCGAAATTGGTTGAGTCTGTGACCACCTTTGTCCACTTTCGTTGATGCTTTTTCTTGAACCAAATGGTAAATCCGTTCACAAGCGGGTTGGCATCGGAAACTCTCCATTTCCATCCGTGTGTCCCTTTAATTTCAATCGCAGATTCTTCCGGTTTGTATTCTCCTCCCGTAGTGGATTCGATCCATGTCTTCATCACGTCTGAGGCTGGGCTGACACTCAAACCATACAGGATGAGCATCGCTCTTCGCAGTGGGCTGTGGTCCTTTTGGAGAATGAATTTATCATCGTTGAGGAGCATCAAAAAATACGAATCAAGAACGTCGCACCCAGGTAGTTCTGACACGTTCTTGTAATCCGGTTGAATGCAAACATTCGTCTCTTTCCCTTTGAGCTCCCCTTTTCTAGTCGTTCTTGTTGCTTGGAGCCCCCCGCCACCGACAAATGGGTTCTTGAGTTTGGACAGAACAGACTTCACAGGAATGGTGTATGTTGCAAGATTACCGAGAACGATGATGTTTTCAACATCGAAAAGGATTCGCTCAGGGTTCTTGTTGATGGTCTTCATCAGATACTCAAATGAGGTTTGCATGGCCGTAAAACTGGACTCAATTTGGTTTTGAAACTGATCAAGTTTTGACCTTTGGTATATCCATGCAGGTGAAGCTGTTTCTTCGATGTCTTCTGCCAGTAGAAATTCGTCACTCATAATTTATTGTGCATTCCAGAGTATTTGAACTCATGAAGGCCAGTGAACAATTTCCCAATCGTTCTTTTTTGCAAACTGTTCGAGCGATGGTTCGGGGTTGACGGCAATCGCATGACCGCAGATTCTCATGAACCAAGAATCGGCATGGGTATTCCCATACCCGTAACATTGCGAAAGGTCGTGTTCATGTTTCTCAGCATCTTGCTCCACAATCGGAACCTTTCCTTTTCGCCGAGGGACTGACCAGCCACGTTCGGATCCTGAGAGCATTCCTGTTCGAGTCTCGGGGCCACACCCGTACACCTCATCCATCCCAAGAACTCGAGCCATCGCCTCTGCCATGGGCGCTACAGTCGCCGTAACGAGTACAAGTCGATGGCCTTGCTTACGATGCCACTCGAGTCGTTCCCATGCACCCGGAGACACCCTTTCCTTCAGATACGTTGTTGCAATTTCTTCAGAATATTGTTCAAGAATCCGCCATGATGCAAGAGAGAGATGTCCACGATTCCGTAAAGCGTCGTAAGGTGCTTTCCCAGTCAAGAGACCAAATGTTGCGCCGAGCGTCCATGCAACCGTTGCATGAGGGATTCGCCATGGACGGCGTCGAGCAAGAACTCCCGTCAAGGTCTTCTCGCTTGAAGCATTGAGCAGTGTGCCATCAAGATCGAAATATGCTGCGACCTTTTGCCCCTCGCCCATGCTGTATGCACATGAAATCGATTCATGAGGTCGTCGGTTCCAATTGCCCCGAATGTTGAAATCAAGCCATGTTGAGCGACGACCATGCAGCGATTGGTGATGTTTGCACTCGTCGCTGCACTCATCCTCCCGTTTGCAGGCTGCTTGGGAGAGGAAGAGTCCAGTACGACTGCATCAACACGGTCGCTCGATGTCAAGTGGACAGAGATTCCATTGGAAGCCAAATCTGAGTACTATTCCGATGAAGAAGCGGTTTCATGGCAGCTTTCTTCTGACCTTGTTGAACAGGATGTTCAAAATGCTGGAGGCATCATCGTCGGAATTTCGATGATGCTGGATTATCCTAATGAAGATGAATCACCTAATGTCGGATTGTGTACAGGTCTCGAAGACAATGTCGAGGATATCATTTATGGAACAGTGAGCAAAAACGATTGGACGCTCACACAGAACGATGTCAATCCAGGATCGCATGTTGTCAATTTGACATGGCACAACCAATCCCTGCTTGAAATGAAAAACATCTCGGGAATGAGCGATGATGAAATCATGCAGCAAATCGATTTCGGAATGGATGCATATGGTGCCTACGACTTCACAATCATGGTCGATGCTGATGCCTTCAATGGTAACTTCTGCACACATACAGACAACGGCGAACAAGTTTCGAGTTCAATCAGTCTGCTCGTTCTCGATGTGGCGATTGAAGGAAGCAGTGATGTCGCCGCATTATCGGTCGGTGACGGTACTGTTTCAATCGTTTTGTTTGCACCATGGTTTGTTGGAATGTTCCTCTTGGTTGGATATCTCGTCTCCAAGAAAGAGCGTTATCACCTTGGCGTGATTCTCGAAGAAGAATCCCATGTGGAAATGAAAACCTCCTCCTCAGAAGGCAAAACGTTGGTAGAAAGTTATCGTGCCCGTGTGTTGACCCTTTGTGCATTGTATGTCGCTCAAGGAATTCCCTGGGGATTCATCACTGTGACCTTCGTGACGTATCTTGCAGTTGAAGGCGTTGCAGCAGGCCAGTTAGCCTTCCTGCTTACGCTCGGTACGCTACCATGGTCGGTCAAATTCCTGTGGGGGCCAATCATTGATCGCTTCCAATTCCCAGAAATGGGTAAACGTAGGCCTTGGATTTTGATTGCTCAAAGCGGGATGATTGTTGTTCTGAGCTCGATGCTCCTCATCCCTAACATGTCCTCCAACGTTACCGTTGTCGGCGTGATGTTTCTCGTGTACAACATCTTCACAGCACTGCAAGACGTTAGTACAGATGCGCTTGCAGTTGATGTTTTGGAGCCGCATGAATTTGAAAAGGTCAACAGTTACATGTTCACGTCAAAGGCCGTTGGTGGAATCATTGGTGGAGCAGGTCTTGGTACCATCATCGGATTCGTTGGCATCAAGGGGGCAATTGTCCTCCAAATCCCCATCCTTGTGGTCATCATGCTTGTGCCGTTGTTCATGACCGAGCGACCTGGTGAGAAGCTGTATCCGTGGAGTGAATCTACAAAGTCAGGTGTTGAGGAACAAACAATTGAGCAGAAGAATTTCAAGGAGATTTTCAACAACATCAAGATTGCATTTTCATTCCGATCGGCGCAACTTGGCGTTTTGCTCAGCCTCATTATTTCCCTGTCATACTTTTTGATTCCAATTTTGCCACTCTTGTTCGTTCGTGAACTCGGCTGGACTGAAGAGCAATTCAATGCAACAAAAGGAGGCGTGATTCTCGTTGTCACCATGCTTGGTTACATGGTTGGAGGTCAGTTAGGAAAGCAATTTGGTGGCAAGGCCATTATCATCTATGCTGCTTTCTCCACGGCTCTTATCACAACGTTCTGGGGTATGAACGAGTCGTTGTGGAGCAATGGATTGTTCATGATGACTGTGTGGAGTTTGCAGACCTTTGTTTGGGCCATGGTCTCCATCAACATTTATTCGCTCATGATGCGCATTACATGGACCGAAGTTGGAGGTACACAATTTACTGGGTACATGGCGATGATGAATCTCTCCGCTATCATTGGTTACCAATTAACAGCGCCACTCGCAGCACGGTTTGATTACTCCACCCTGTTTTACATCGCAGCATTGCTTGAAACGGTAGTCATTCTGGGTGCCATGTTTATCGATCCTGAAGAGACAAGAAGAGAAATGGCGAAACACGTTCCCGAATGATTCAATCGAATAACAAATTGATTCACTATGGTGTTTACTGGGCGAATACAAAAATACTCGATTGTGATTTCTCTCTGATAATGGCAAGAAACTGGAACAAAATTTGGCGCTATCTTCACTTATCGCTTGGACTGCTTTTGGTCGTGTACCACGCAAGAATAGCCTATTACCACCAAGGCATGTTTGGTGTAACCACCCTTTGGTCAGCAGAAGTTGACGAATTCGTGTCCATATACTTCATTTTCTTCGTCATGTGGACAGGGTTGGCAAAATGGCCCATCTACCCCTGGTACAAGAAGCGCCAGAACCGCAAGAAGCGCGAAGCAAAGGAAGCGGTTGCAACTGAGTGATTGCTCAAATTTCAATCACAGATTCGCAGCTTGGGCATCGGACCTTTCCGGAGAATCCTGCTGGAACCCGGAGCGATTGACTGCAGTTTGAACAGCTGAGTTTCTTTTTTCCAGAATCCTGCGAGGGCTTGGACGTGTTGTCTATGATTCGCTGAATACCTTCTGGCCATCCACCTTTGAGTTCTGATGGAGCAACCAAGAGCGGTAGAGCTGTAAGAATCATACAGAACGCTGAGCAGAAAAAGGTGTATGCTGGAGCAGTAAATCCGTCCAGACCAATCGAAAGCGGGCTCCACTCATCGTTGTATAC
>JAAXIR010000104.1:640-4535 GCA_012270265.1 Candidatus Poseidoniales archaeon | reverse complement strand
ATCTGAATCTCTTCCACGACCTCCGTCGCGGCTTCCACCACGTCGGTCTGAATCTCTTCCACGACCTCCACCGAATCCACGGCCTCCGTCACGGTTTCCACCGCGTCGGTCTGAATCTCTTCCACGACCGCCACCAAATCCACGACCTCCGTCGCGACCTCCGCCACGTCGACCAGAATCTCTGCTGCCACGTTGGCCACGATCTGAAAAGCCTCCACGAGACCTTCCTTGCCCGCCGCCTCCTGCTTTCGGCTTTCCACATTTGTTGCATTCTGTACGGAATGAGAAGTTGTCGTTGCCACACGATGAGCAAATCCAATCGTTACGTCCATGACGTTCCTGTTGAGGGCGGTCTCGACGATTGTTTGAGCGGTTGTTGTCTCTGAAGGAGGATTTGTAGCCTTTGACGTTGCCATCTTTACCTTTACCACAACTGTTGCATTCCGTTCTCCAAGAGAAATTGACGTTGTTGCATGCTGCACAAATCCAGTCGTCTTTTTGTTCGTCATTCCTTCGACGATTATCTCGACGGTCAAAGGAGCGGTCGTCACGACGTTGAGGTCGTTCGCTTCGTTGCTCTCGGCGAGGACGTTCTTCACGTTCTTTCTTGGCTCGAATGGTTACGGTTGCACCGATGAATGCATCATTGTCCTGCTTTCGGTCAAGATGTGCAACGTGTGCAAGTGGTGCTTCGGTCGAGCCCAGAACTGCGTCGACCTTCCCGATGTAGTGTCCATCTTCCTCTCGGACGATGATGGAGCCAAGAGCTGGTGAAGAGCCACTGAAGGTGAGGAGTAAACCACCCTCGTGGCTTGTACGGTCTACAGTACCTCGAAACATGTCCCTCAACCCTACGTGCCTTGCAACTGCGTTTGAGTCTGTTGGTCAATCTCGGCGTGATGAAACCCATCCTGCTGCAACCAATCCAATCATCATCGTAGCAAGAAGTCCTGGAGCAGGTAGGATGCTTCCTCCCTCCTCATCGATGTCCGTTGTGGTTGAATCGCCACCTGAATCGGTTCCTCCAGCGTTCGGATCAACCACATCGATGCTCAAAGTGGTTGATGCACCAGACTCATCGGTTGCAACGATAACCACATTGTATGGTGATTCGACGTTGTTCTGGATACAGTTGGCAATGGAGACTTGAATTTCCCATGCGAGATTGTCTCGATTGAAATTCGATGTTTGACCGTTGCAGATGCTCAAGACCATGCTCACATCTTGGCCATCAGGATCGATGACGTTTCCATTGAGCGTAAACTTCAGACCATCAAGTTCCCATTCAGCCTCTTGACCCTGAAGATTGGTATCAATCGTGATCGTTGGAGGAGTGTTTGCCTTTTCAATGCCCAAATCGAGCATGAAGTTGTAATCCAACATGCCATTGGCGGTGGCGGAACCCATAATCATGACTTCCCCTGGTGAAAGTCCAGACATCGACAACGAGAGTACCGTGAAGGCCCCTTGAGCCACTGCAGTCGTTTCTGAGCCCATGGCGGACATTTGATGTGCGTGAGCTGATACGGTTAGGCTTTGAACAAGGTCTGTTGGTGCAACAGTGAATTCGATTTGATCACCATCACTTGACACTGCTGCAGAGGCATCCATGACCTTGCCGAAGGTGTAGTTGCGATGCTCAACGGTTTCTGCGCCAAATGCATCTACGCCAGCACATTGTCCTATGGCTGAGTCTCCATTTGCAGTAACGTACAATGCAGCGTTTTCATCCATGCGAACATCCCAACCTGCATCGGCGAAGTTACATTGCAAACTCCATCCGCTCTCGTCGGTCACCCACGTACCTGCATCTTCGGTTGCAAGCATCTCTCCGTTGGTTGTCCCAACCGGGATGATGGTCCCTTCTGCTGGTGCGGTTGTGCTCCATACAGGGTCCTCGTTGGTGAACGGTGCCATGGTCGTAAAGTCAACAAACAAATTGCGCACCATTGGATAGGAACCGATCGGATAATCGACATCAGCAACGATGCGCAATCGTCCGTCTGGTAGGAATTCGCTCTCTGGTGCTGCAAGTGCTTCGTTGAGAACTCCGTCGTCGTAGAAGCCCATATCAGCAACACGCAATCCTTGTTCTACAGGGAAGGTCATGATGAGACGTGCGTCGGTGATGTTGGTGATGTTCATGGCCAGTGTAAAATTCGAACTTCCTTGGTTGGGAAGTTGATCAAAACGCACGTTGTTGTTCTGATTTTCAGCAATGAGCAAGTGAATTTCTAGATCGTCCGTCACCGTGACCGGGACTTCCTTGCATCCAGCGTCTGAAAGAGGACTGCTGCACGAACGCTCCTGCTCATGACCGGTTGGAACGAGGTTGACTTCATCGAGTGCAATTCCGTCCTCTACGAATTCAAGGTCGTTCCAGTCCACGTTTCCGCGGTGTGCAAGCCCCTCGCGGATACCGAGTCGGGTTTCCATGTCGGCGATACACTTTGGTCCGATGGAGCGAACAGCTTCTCGCTCGTCTGTTGAAATCCAGTCATCGTCACCACCAGGAACTCCCTCGAACAGACCATCGAGATTGTCTCGTACAACAGCGGATTTGCTGCCGTTAACCCATGCTTTCGCATCCATGACGCCGGTAGCCCAGTCGTCGTTCCCATCGAGGGTGAAGAGAGCGAAATCGTATTCGAAGAGGTCTTCGAACGTATAGCCACTGCAATCAACATCAAGGCTACCTTGCCGTCCAGATGTTGTCTGAACAGGTTCGCTTTCATCCAAAGTGGACATTTCAATCGACGGACTCACGAGGGCTAGAAGCATCATGATGAGGACGGGTATCATGATTGGACGAGACCAACAACGTTCATCAATGCTTGGTTAAGAACAGTCAAGGAACAAGCCGATTCAGTCGGCGTTGGAACAGGTAGACTGGTACAATCGTCCACAAGACTGCGGCAAGGTATGCCCCAAGCGCTGAAACGCCTCGATTGACACCGTCCAATCGGGTTTCCAAAAGATGGTGATAGACCCCGTTTGGAGAGAGCAAATCCAAGCGCCCCTCAAATACGAGGTATCCTTGATCTTGAGTATCGCCAACTGCAACACCGTTCAATGCAGCGAGAAGTGTCGTGAACAGGACCCAGAGCAATGTGAACAAGAACCACAGGCCGATTGAGAATGCAATGGCTGAACCTTGTTCCTTGGCAATACTTGATGCAAGCAGTGCGAAGACAGTGTACCACAAAAGAATCAACATCGCTGCAGCGATGTAGATGAGGGCATCACTCAACGGCATCCACATACCGCTTCGATGACCTACGAGAAACATGGACACAACCAACAGAACTGCCACAGGTACTGCAATGCTGCTCCAATGGCCAAGCATGAGGACAACACCTTGTCTCCATCGTGGCATTGGTTGGGAAAGGCGGACTTCGAGGACACCACTCACACGATCTCGGCTAATTCCATCGTGAGCGATGAGGACAGCAGCCATTGTTCCTGCAAACACGATACCAATGCTTGCAAGGAACATGACTTCGGTTCCGTTCGTTGGAAGCTGTTCTGCTGGAAGCTGAATGTTTGGGTCTGCGAAACCCCAAGCCATTCCCGGAATGAACAACAAAAGAATCGGCAGCATGATCAACATCCGTGTCGACAACATTCGTTGCTTACTGAGAGCAAACGCAAGCCGCCACATTCGTTTGGATGGCGTCATTCTTCTTCACCACCCACTGTTCGGAACGGGATCATGCTGCTTTGTTCAACATCCATTCCGATGGTTTCCCGATCCATCCCCGTTGCTGCGCAAAGCAATTCGATGAGCGTTGGGGGTACGACTCTCCAGGTTGAGATCGTATGATTGTTCTTCACGAGTTTCTCGAGAAGATCGACGAGGTCGGCTCGCTGATCGGCCAGACCGATGACCTGACGG
>JAAXIR010000104.1:0-630 GCA_012270265.1 Candidatus Poseidoniales archaeon | reverse complement strand
TAGCGATGTTGTCCTTCGGATTCGATGTGTTCGAGAACGTTCATCGTGTCGAGAAGTTCTTCCTCGATTTCCCGTTCGAGAACGATTTCAGTCATTTGTTCAAATCCGAGATTGGTTCGAAGTGAATCGGTTGTGCCATGAGCGAGCAGTTGGCCACGGTGAAGCAATGCAATGGTGTCAACGAGGTAATCAAGTTCTGCGAGATGATGGCTTGAAACGATGATCGAGATGCCTTTGTTTGCTAACGAGCGAAGCAATCGTTTGAATGCATCAATTGCAACTGGATCCATGCCATTGAACGGTTCATCGAGGACGAGAACACGCGGTGTTCCTAGCAAAGCAACGCCCAATGAAAGCCGTTGCCTCATACCTTGACTCAATGAATCAAGGGTAGAATCCATTCGATTTTTGAGTCCCACAACGGCAAGAACATCAAGTGCAGATTGAACCGAGCAGCCACGTAAGTGTGCAAATTCAGTCATTGTGCGGCGAATGCTTCCTTGACTCGACCATCGGACTTGTTCAGGCATGAATCCGACCAAGGAACGTCGAGCGTCACTGTCCAAGCCGCTCTCATTGTGCTTTACCATCCATTCTTCGAGCGGAAGGATGCCGCTGATCATCCGCAAG
>JAAXIR010000170.1 GCA_012270265.1 Candidatus Poseidoniales archaeon | reverse complement strand
CGAATCGCTGAGAATTGGCTTCGAAATGGTGCATACGTCACGGTGATCGAGCGAAATCTCAGCATTGCCAACAACCTTTCAGGTTCGGATATTGGGGCTCATGCAAATCTTGACGTTATTCACGGAGATTTCCTTGATCGAAACATACTGACTGAGATTGGAATCAATGAACATCATATTGCAATCGCTGCTCTTGAAGACGATCACGTATCCATTGCTGCTGCACTTCTTGCAAACGACATGGGCGTAACTCGCACAGGACTAATTCTCAAAGATTCGGACTTGGTGACTGTTACTCAACGAATGGGTATTACCTTCGCAGTCGACATTAAGCGAGTTGCAGTGGACAACATTCTTGCACACATCCACACCAAGGCATCTGGTGCCTATGCGATTCTTTCGAACATTCCAGACGTTGTTGGAATCAGCCAAACCGTTGCGAAGGAATCAAAATTTGCTGGTAAGAAAGTTGGAAATTCAGGCCTACCAGAATGGTCACGTATTGCCTTCATTCAGCGAAGAAACACTGCAGGATTCTGGGAAACGCTTCGACCTGCTCGCGAAAAAACCATTGTCGAGGGTGATCGTCTCATCCTCTTCTGCCGACCAGATCGAGTCGCAGATCTTGAGAAGCGATTCAAGGTGTGAACATGCGGTTTGACGTACTCAACCTTATTTTGGGATGGACGCTTGTAGCGTTAACAATTCCCTTGTTGCTTTGTGTGGTTGCTACAGGTTACCTCGACAATTGGGAACTCGCCTTCAGGGCATTTTCGATTCCTGCAGGTCTTTCCCTGTTCATCGGTTCAATGATGCTTCGATTCGGAACAAAACGAAACACGCACATGCGATTACGAGACCGTGAAGCCTTCGCAGCTGTTGCGCTCGTATGGCCCCTTGCAGTGTTTATCGGAGCATTGCCGTATTGGCTTGGAGGGATGTTCCACGGACCATTCACAGATGGCTCATCGTTCGCAGACGTTGCCCGAGGTGCAGTCAATGCATGGTTCGAATCTATGTCCGGATTTTCAACGACTGGAGCAACCGTCATCTCCACATCGATGAGCCCGAATTGTTTGCCTGGCATGGATTGTATCAATTCGCAACCGCGTGGACTGTTGTTTTGGCGATCCCTGACACAATGGTTTGGTGGAATGGGTATCATCATGCTCGGGATGATGATCTTGTCCCGTGTGATTGGTGGAGGCATGGCGCTTGCTCGGGCTGAATTGACCGGACCGTCTTTGTCGAGATTGAAGCCCAAACTACAGGAAACGGCCTTGGCACTTTGGGGTCTCTATCTTGCACTTACGCTCCTTGAATTTGGGTTGTTGTGGACAATTGGTGGCATGGATTGGTTTGATTCAATCAATCACGCATTGACGACGATGCCTACAGGTGGATTCTCAACGTATGATGCGAGCATTGGTCATTTTGAATCCTACACGGTAGAATTGATCATCATCTTGTTCATGTTCATTGGTGGAATCAATTTCACCCTGCTGTGGTTCATTCGTGAAGGTCAATTCCGAAAGGCAACACAAGATGAAGAATTCAAGAATTATCTTGTCTATATTCTCACAACATTCCTATTCATCACCATCGCCCTTCTAGCAACCCGAGACTATACAACCACAGATTCGTTCATCGATTCATTGTTCCACGTTGTTTCTCTCGGTACATCAACAGGATATACATCAACCGATTACATGCAATGGCCGGTTGTCACACATCTCTTCCTCTTCGTTCTGATGATTGTGGGTGCATCAGCCGGAAGCACCAGCGGTGGATTGAAACTTCTGCGAATCAATCTCGCATTCAAAGTCGCCATGCGTGAACTGGTTCGAATTGCACAGCCACGGAAGGTTCAGACCATTCGAATGAATGGAGAAGTCGTTGGCAATCAACAACTCGGACTCATTGTAGGTATGTTGTTCGTTTGGATTGGGTTGTTTGCAATCTCCTCGATTCTGCTTGCGTTCATTGTTCCGGGGGAGGATTTTGAATCCATTCTGGCCTTGGTCGCATCAAGTTTAGGAAACACAGGACCTACAATCGGGAATTATGGGCCTACTGAAACCTGGGCAGGGCTCAACTCAGGAGCATTGTTGCTGACATCGATTCTCATGTGGTTTGGTCGTCTTGAGTTGCTGACTGCGGTGATCCTCTTGCATCCTCACACATGGCGGTCTGAATCCAAAGATCAAGCACCTCGAGGCGCTCTCTCTCGACTGAAGAGAATGATTTCAAGGGAGCCTCATGAAGAATCAGAACAAGGTCCGTTGGGCTGAGTCTCTCTTGACTTCAGGTTCTGGATCGGCCTCAGGCTCTGGACTCAATTCTTCTTCTTGTAGCTCTTCGAGAACAGAATCAATCACCGGGTCTTTCCACTGCTCCTCTGCCTGTTCGTATGCCTGAATCAATGCCTTTGTGGATTTACGAGAGACTGGCAAATTGCACAATGCAACATGTTCATCTGCACTCAAACCTAATGCAAGTGAAACCTCAAACCGGTTCGGATCACCAAAAACTGGGTTCTCTTGATGCAAAGCACTCAACAGCGGCATGAATTCCCTTCTCACTGTTGATTTGCTTGTTTTTGATAAGTCTGCAAGGTGGTTGATGATGGCCGGACGCGCCCAGGATCCAGATCGCCTCAGATAATTCGGATAACTGGGATAAATTCTGGTTGGTAATGGCGTGTTGTTCGCAACACTTGCAGATAAGGAGGACAAGTGCAAGGTCCAGTAGGAGGAGTGATGTGCAAGGTCGCGATAACGGCTCTCAACAGAACGATCGGCAAGAATCAATGCCTTGGAACCTCGCCTCATAGCAACCTCATCGAATAGAGAGGCGTTGTTCCAATGCACCCAATTCATCAAGTCAGAAGGTTGCTTGTCAATACTACGGCCAATCGTTACAGCATCGTTGGCTACCTCAGAACGATACAAGGATTCCATACCAGGGAATACTTCTGTCGTCATGTCACGCACCCCTGCTGCGAGATGTTCGCGAACCAATTCAGGATTGAGTTTCTCGAGACCTCCTGATGAAAGTACCTGTAGGTCTCGTACAAGTGCCCGTAAATCACCATGATTTCCTTTGACAAGCACATCGATGGCATCGTTCGTGTAGTCGATGTCTTCTTCACGAAGAACACGCCGAGCAATCCTTCGCAATGCTTCATCAGAGACTCGATCAAACGTGATGGTCGTCAGATGGCGCGTGAAACGATCTTTCGTATTACGCCACGTCGACGAAGAACGCCCCCAGAGTCCCATAATATCGTTGCAAGCAAGGATGACGGGCTGTTTCGTCGCTTCAAGAAGACGAAGCAATTCGGCCTTTCCTCCAGAATCCCCTGACAGAGTAACCGATTCATCGTCTTCGATACCCTTGCGTATACGGTCCTCACTAATAGCCCGTAGGCCGCCTCCAATGTGATCTACTTCATCGAGGAGAATCAGGGTACGCTGTTGAGGTTTGGATGGATCGTGGAACAATGAACGATGTGTCGATGATTGTGTTGCAGCTTTGCGAATCGCTACGGCATTTCTCGTGTCACTCGCATTCAATTCAATGACCGTCCAACCCATGTCCTGAGCAATGGCTCGGGCAACCGTCGTCTTACCAACACCAGGCGGGCCGACCAAGAGAATTCCCTTCTTCTTCGGCTGTCCTTTGACCCATCCATCAAGCCATTCACGAATCTTGCGCCGTTGGCTTTCGTTCCCTTCCAACTGATGTTCTGAAGTAGGGCGGTGCCGCTCAGTCCAATCGGAAGCACCGCTCATAGTTTTACAACATAGCGACGGTTCTTGAAGATGTTTCTTCCCTCAGAAGAATGGTAGCTCGTCGATGGAAACTCGTGATTGTGAACCGTCGTTTCGTTGACGAATTGTTACTGTACCGTCCTCAACAGACTGGTGGTCAATCGTCACACAGAGAGGTACACCTACCTCATCAGCACGTGCGTAACGCTTCCCAATTGATCCACTCCCATCATAAAGCGATACGATGCCGAATGTTTGGCAACAGCGTTGATGAATAGCCTTTGCAACATCGTCCATTCCATCTTTCTCAAAAAGAGGCAATATTGCGACGTCAATCGGTGCTATGGAGTCTGACAATTGCAGCATTCGATATGGTTCTCCACTCTTCTCGGTTTCAACATAGGCGTGATCCAACACATGCCAAAGAATACGATCAATTCCAAATGCTGGCTCAACAACGTGAGGAATAAACCACTCACCCGTTTCCTTCACTGTCTTCTGAACACGCTTGACGTGCTCTGTTTCAACGATCAAAGTACGTCCATCTGAGAGTGTGATTTCAGTAGGGAAAGCGACATCAGCGCCAAAGGTCTCGACGATGGACTTGACCTGCCCTGCATCACCTCGGAATGCTGGACCCGCTTTTCCACCATCGATGGTCCAGCCATCGATTTCCAGAATCTTTGGCTCGTCAAATTCTCGGCGAGCACGGAGTGTTTTTCCTGTAGCCTTTTCGTGAGCTTCCAGGTCGTAACATCCTCGGTGCGCAATACCGACA